>DATCEJ010000468.1:0-12851 GCA_036510135.1 Roseiarcus sp.
GCCGTTCTCAAGCGCGCTTTTGAGCGTGCGCCAGACTTCAATGTCTACCTGCGCTGGCGCGAAGCGGCCGGCGAGGCAGCGCAGGAGCAGGCGCTCGCGGTGGTTGATCGGCACGCGGCCGCCGAGACCGGGGTCTCCTTCGGCCATCCCGCGGATCTTGGCGTCAAAATTCTGATGCACGAAGGGCAGTTCGAGATGGCCTGGGCGATGACGCGAAAATACCGCGTCTCGCGGACCGTAAAAGAAGAGCTCGCGCGCGCCAGCGAGGCGGCCCATCCGCGCGAGGCTCTGGAGGTCTATGCGCGGCGTGTCGACGAGCTCGCGAACGAGGGCGGCAATCACGCTTACGAGGAGGCCGCCGGCCTCATCGCCCGCATGGGCCGCCTGCGTGACGCCGCCGAACAGACGGCCTATGTCGCGTCCCTCAAGGAGCGCTTCGGCCGCAGGCGCAATTTCGTGAAACTGCTGGCTTGACGCAAATCCCGGCGAGTCGCAGCGCGTCGCGCGTGCCCGTCGCGTCATCATGATCGCCTCGCCCCGCATCCTCCTGATCGGCGACGTGATGACCGACGTCATCGTTCGTCCCGAGGGACCGCTCGCGCGCGGCTCGGACCGGCGCGCGTCGATTGCGGTCCAACCCGGCGGATCGGCGGCCAATCAGGCGGCGTGGCTCGCCTCGTTTGGCGCAAGCGTCGACTTCGCCGCCCGCGTCGGCGCAGCTGACCTCGAGAGCGAGACAGCGCGCTTCAAAGCGATCGGCGTCGCGCCGCATCTCGTCGGCGATGCGAATCGCCAGACCGGGCGGCTGATCGCGCTCATTGACCCGGACGGCGAACGCAGCTTCCTCACCGACCGCGGCGCCAACGAAGCGCTCGAAGCAGGCGACATCCGCGACGCGCTGATCGAGGGCGCGGCGCTCGTCCATCTCTCCGGCTATTCGTTCTTCGCCCCTTCGCCGCGCGCGGCCGTCCTCGACGTGATGCGGCGCGCAGGAGATAAACCCGTCAGCGTTGATCCGGCGTCGGCGGAATTCCTGCGCGAGGTGGGCGCCGACAATTTCCTCGCATGGACGCGAGGCGCGGCAATCCTGTTCCCCAACGAAGAGGAAGCGGCGATTCTCGCAGGCGCCGACGATCCCGAAACCCAATGCGCGCGACTTGCGGCCCGCTACCCGCTGGTCGTCGTGAAGCGTGGCGCAGCCGGCGCCGAGGCGGCTGCGGGCGAAAAGCGCTGGCGTGTCAACGCGCCGAAGATCGAGGCGATCGACACGACGGGCGCGGGCGACGCCTTCGTCGCCGGCTTTCTCAGCCAGCGACTTTCCGGCGCGGCGATTCAGCCCGCGCTCGAGCGCGCCGCCTCCGCCGGCGCCGCCGCTTCGACCATCGTCGGCGGCAGGCCGAAAGGGGCGAGCGTTCAGCGCGACCGATAGCTACGATCACTTCTTTCGATAGACTTGCGGCGTTCGATTTCTATACCTATGTTCGCGTTCAACACGGTTTCCGATTAGCAAATTCGCCGAACTTCTTCGGTCACAAAACTGGAACAGCGGCAGTATTCGGAAACCAAATCGATATCAGTTCCTTCAGGAGGGCTAAATGTCCATTCGTCCCGTCAAGCGCGTCAGCCAGTCCGTTCCGACCATGGAGGGGGCGGGCGTCAAACTGCGACGCGCCTTCGGCTTCGGCGACACGTCCGATTTCGACCCGTTTCTTATGATGGACGATTTCCGTGGCGATCGGCCCGAGGATTATCTCGCCGGCTTTCCGTGGCATCCCCATCGCGGCATCGAGACGATCACCTATGTCCTGGCGGGCGAGGTCGATCACGGCGACAGTCTCGGCAATCGCGGCAAGCTCAACTCAGGCGACGTTCAATGGATGACCGCCGGCAGCGGCATCCTGCATCAGGAAATGCCGACCGGCGACGCCAAGGGCCGCATGCATGGCTTCCAGCTGTGGGCGAACCTGCCCGCGCATCTCAAGATGACCAGGCCGCGCTACCAGGACGTTCCTGCAACCGAGATCCCCGAGGTGATCGACGACGACGGCACGCGCGTGCGCGTGATCTGCGGCGAGTTCTGGGGTAAGAGCGGTCCAGTCGACGGCGTCGCCGCCGAGCCGCGCTATCTCGACGTGACGGTGCCGGCGGGCCAGAAGAAGCGCCTCATGGTCGAGGATTTCCGCCAGGCCTTCGCCTATATTTTCGAGGGCTCCGCCAATTTCGCCGACTCCTCCGAACCGTTCGGGGTCTTACGCGAAGCTGAGGTCGACGGCGAAGAAGTTTTGCTGCGCGACAAGGTCGGCAACCGCTCGCTCATCGTGTTCGGCGCGGGCGACGAGGTGGTCGTCCAGGCGGGCGACGAAGGCGTGCGCTTCCTCCTCGTCTCCGGCCGACCCTTACGCGAGCCGATCGCCTGGCACGGTCCGATCGTCATGAACACACAGGACCAGATTCGTCAGGCGCTCAGCGATTTGCGCAGCGGCGCGTTCATCAAGAACTAACGAGATCCGGTTCGAGCCGCGCGTCCCGTGGCTCGCACCGGAACCGCAAACATCGCCGCAAATCGAGGTTCTGTCGGAACCGGGCTTTAATCTTCGCGTTTTAGATCGTGAGCGCGGGGCTCGCGCGCCCAGCGGAGCCGAGTAGCGATGGCCAATTCAACGATCTCGACGCAATGCTGCATCGCCGGCGGCGGCCCCGCCGGCATGATGCTCGGATTCCTGCTGGCGCGCGCCGGCGTTCATGTCGTGGTGCTGGAGAAGCACGCCGATTTCTTCCGCGACTTCCGTGGCGATACGGTTCATCCCTCGACGCTCGAGTTGATGGCCGAGCTCGGCCTGATCGACGAGTTTTTGAAGCTGCCGCATCAGCAAGTCGAAACGCTGTCCGCGCAGATTGGCGCCGAGCACGTCGAATTGGTGGATTTCCGCCATCTGCCAACCCGCTGCAAATTCCTCGTGCTGATGCCGCAATGGAACTTCCTCAACTTCCTCGCCGAGCACGGCAAGCGTTACGCAACATTCGACCTTCGCATGCAGGCCGAGGCGACGGACCTGATCGAGGAGAACGGGCGCATCGCCGGCTTGATCGCCGAGACGCCGGACGGACCGCTCACCATCCGCGCCGATCTGGTGGTTGGCTGCGACGGGCGCCATTCGACCGTGCGCGAGAAATCAGGCTTCAAGAGCGACGACTATGGCGCGCCGATGGACGTCTTATGGTTTCGCCTGTCACACAAGCCCAGCGACAGTGCGGATACATTCGGCCATATCGAAGCTGGCAAGATGATGATCATGCTGGACCGCGGCGACTATTGGCAATGCGCCTATGTCATCTCGAAAGGCGGGATCGAGCGGATGAAGTCGGAGGGCCTCGAGTCCTTCCGCGGACAGGTTGTGGAGATGTCGCCGTTCCTGTCCGACCGCGTCGGCGAACTGAAAAGCTGGGACGACGTCAAACTGCTGAGCGTCACCGTCGATCGGTTGAAGAAATGGTGGCGGCCCGGGCTCATCTGCATCGGCGACGCGGCGCATGCGATGTCGCCAATCGGCGGCGTCGGCATCAACATGGCGGTGCAGGACGCAGTCGCTACGGCCAACCGGCTCGCCGAACCGCTCCGCACGGGCAAGGTGACGGACACGGATCTTCAGGCCATCGAAGAGCGGCGCACTCTGCCCATGCGGTTCACGCAGGGGCTGCAGCTCACCATCCAGCGGCGGATCATCAGCCGCGTCCTGGCAAGCCAACAACGGCCGAAGCCGCCGCTGTTCCTGAAGCTGTTCGGCGTCCTTCCGATTCTGCGCCGCATTCCAGCCCGGTTGGTGGGGGTCGGCATTCGCCCCGAGCATGTCCAGACGCCCGAAGCGGCGCCGGTCTTAAAGATCGACCGCGAGGCCTCCCGTCAGCCCTCGAGCGCCTCGGCATAGACGTTCAGCGCGTCGCGCGTCATGCGCTTGAGCGAATAGGCTTCGGCGATCTTCGCCCGCGACCGGCGACGCATGGCCTCGCGGGCCGAGGCGCCAAGCGACAGCGCAGCATTGGAACGCCTCACCCTTGGGGCGGTTCGCACGCCCCTAAGAAGCTTGTGGACGGCCTCGCCGCAATGCTTGCGCCCGTGGGTCGGCGAATTAGGCTCGGAGCCTCCGATTCGCCGGACGAAAGAGATCCGCATGAAGAAGCTCGCCAGCAAGCCGCGGAAGCCGGCGCGCCGGAAACGTAGCGCGACAGGGACGGGCGTCTCTTTTCGCGATCTCGACATGACCGCCCTTCGCCGGCTCCTGGCCGAAGAATTGCCGCCCGACGAAGACTTGGCTGACGTGATCGCCGACATGCTGTTGGCTGATCTGGAAGACCCCGACGACATCCCGACCGCCGAGACGCTGTCCGAACTCAACGAGGCGCTGAACCAGGCGAGGCTCGATGCTGCGGGCGGCGACATTGCGGCGCGCAAAACGCTCAAGGATATCCGCGCGATGATCGACGAGGCGGCGGCGCGCGACGCCATCCATCCAGCCCTGCTGATGATGCTCGGACGATTGCTCGCGGGCGCTCAGATCGAAATCGGCGAGCCCGCGCGCGCGGCATTGCGCCGGGCGCTGGACTTGGGAGCCCTCAAGGGCTCCGCGGCAGACGCCTATGAGGCGCTTTTGCGGCCGGCGCTGTTGCAGAGCGGGTCCGATCCGTTCGAGCTCTACGAGGAGGTCGAGGCCCTCATCTCGATTTTTCCCGTCGACTACAGGTCGGCGTTCGTCGAGCGGATGGCGGTCGATTCCCATGCGCTCATGCGCCGGAGCGCGGTCGGTTTCCTCCTCCATCGCGATGAGGCCGCCGCGGAAGCGGCCATTCGCGGCCTTGGCGCCGCGCCAAGCAGCCTCGATGACGAGCGCAGCCGGTGGATCGAGGCCATTCGCCCCTGGCTTGCGCCGCCGCGACGGCGCGCGCTCGACGCTGGGCTTACCATCACGCGCCGCACCGCATCGCGGCCCGGCGCAAAGATTGTGAAGACGGTCGCCTCGATTTGCGATGGATCGGGCGTCAGCTTCCTGCTCGCGACAGTGAAAGGCGGCTCCCGCTTCCATCTCGCCTCGGTGATGATCAGGCCGACGGGCGTCAACGACTGCATGGCCTACGAAAACCTGTCGTCGAACGAGGCGACCATGCTGGAACGCGCGCTGCGCTCGTCGGTCCAAGCGTCCGAGATCTCGTTCGCGGCCTGGGAGAAGCTGCTGCGGCTCGCGCTCGGCCGCAATCTCAGCTGCGACGAACCGCCGCCCTTCGCGCTCGTTGGCGTCGTCGAGGCGCTCGGCCTCGATCCGCTCGCGCCGGATTTCTCGACGCCGGCCGAGATCATCGCCTCCTCGCTCGCCGACGTCGCGGACCGCGATCGCGCCGAAACCATCCGCGCGGCGCATGAATTCACGGCGAAGACCGAATTGACCGACAACTGGTTCGAGGCCGGCGAAGAGGTCGAGGCGGTCATGAGCGCGGCGAGGTCAGCGAGCGCGGGCGCGGGCGCGCTGATCGAAAGCTACCTGCCCAGCCGCCGGGAGTTCTGGGTGGCGCAATGCGCGCGATCGGCGCTCGCGCTCAAGGACGGCGCCCGCCCGCGCGACCAGACTTGGAAACATCTCGCGCTCGTGGGCCGCGACCTTGCCGGCGACATGCCCTTGAGTCGTATTCCATTGATTCACCGCATCGCCGAGATGAGCGCGCGCGCTTATTCCCTGCAGAAGGCGCAGCGCTCGGCGGCCTGAAAGGCCGGCGCCCACCCACGTCGCCTCATCCCTCGAGCGCCTCGGCATAGACGTTCAGCGTGTCGCGCGTCATGCGCTCGAGCGAATAGGTTTCGGCGATCTTCGCCCGCGACCGGCGACGCATGGCCTCGCGGGCCGAGACGCCAAGCGAGAGCGCTGCATGGATCGCCTCGGCAAGCGCGGCCGGCTCGCGAGGCGGAACGAGCCATCCCGTGCGAGCCTCGGCATCCACGTGCGGCGGCGCAGCGACAACCTCGCGCGCCGATCCCACGTCGGAGATGATGGTGAGCGCCCCTATCGCGGACGCCTCGATCGAAGTGCGCGTCACGCCTTCGGCTTCCGTGGCCGGAAAGACCACGACCGCGGCGCCGATGAACGCGGCTGGCGGATCGGCCAAGGCGGCGACGCGAATCAGCATGGACTGGACGCCGCACTTGATCGCGAGCGCGTCCAGCTCGCGCGCGAACACCGGCTTCACCGCGTCGCCCGCCAGCACAAAGCGAACATCGTCGAGGCCCTGGCGCTTGATGAGGGCCGCCGCCTCGATGAGCGTCTGCTGGCCGCGGCCGGGCGCCAGTCGCGCCGGCATCAGAACGACCCGCTCATGCGCCGCGACGCCCCAGCTCGAGCGTACATCGGACACGCGGCGCCCGCTCACCCGTTCCGGCTGAAGTTTCGAGAGATCCATTCCCGCTCGCACGATCCTGAGACGCTTGGGAGGCGTGGGAAAGAGGCTTTCCGCACGCCCGGCTACGAATTCGGACGACGCGATGACCGTGTCGCCCTCGGCGACGGCGGTCTCGAAGCTGGAGCGCGGACGCGTGCGGATTCCGTCGCCCGGAAGCGAGGTGACAAGCGGCCGCTTTGCCTTGCGGCAGACCTTGACCGCCGCCCAGGCGGCCCAACGCGAGCGCACGTGGACAAGGTCGACGCGCTCCGAAGCTATGATGCGCTGCAGACGTCGCATGTTGAGCGCCATGGCGAGCGGGTTTTTGGTCGCCGCCGGGAAGCGAACGAAGAGCCCGCCGATCGCCTGCAGTTCGGCCGCCAGCGCGTGGGAATCGGTGGCCACCAAGGCCCTGGCGCCGGTCTCCGTGAGCGCCGCAGTGACCGCAAGCGTCGCGCGTTGGTCGCCCCCTGCCGCGAGCGGGGGAACGATCTGGAGGATCGTCCGGCCGGCGAGCGGCGCGTTGGCCCCGCGCCGGAACGGAGAGAGAGCGTCGAGGCTCACGGCGGGTCCCGCCTCGAACACGAGACCTTGACCGGCAAGCGGTTGACATGCAGCGGGCGCTCCGCCAAGCCCGCTTCGCTCCGCGCCCCCATGCCGAGGCGCATCCTGGCGCGGTCCGCAAGCGGCGTCATCAAAAGCGAGCCTAGTGTGTCGGACGGACAGCAGGTCTTCATCGTCGGAAACGCCCCGAATCAACGGCGTATCGCCTTTCGTCGCCGTGCGCCAGTTCGCAGCGGAGGTCCAGGCCTTGTTTGGCTCAGCGGCTATCGCTCCGACATGGACTCGACCAAGGCGACCGCGCTTGACGTCGAAGCCGCGCGGCGCGGTCTCGGCCTCCTCAGGTTCGACTATTCCGGCCATGGGCGATCCGACGGGCGGCTCGAGGATGGAACCATCTCGCGCTGGCTCGAGGAAACGCTGGCGCTCGTTCGGGCTCAGAGCGAGGGCCCGCAAATTCTCGTGGGCTCCTCGATGGGTGGTTATCTTGCGCTGCTCGCCGTCCGCGCGCTGAGCAAGGCGGGGGAAGCCGAGCGCGTGAAAGGCCTCATTCTGATCGCGCCTGCGGTCGACTTCACCGAAGCGCTCATCTGGGCCAAGGCGCCGGACGAGGCGCGGCGCGCGATCATGGATGAAGGCGCGTGGCGGCGGCCCTCCGCCTATTCGAGCGAACCCGATTGCTTCACCCGGGATCTGATCGAGGACGGGCGCAAGCACCTTCTGCTCGGCGGCATGATTCGCACCGGCGCGCCTACCGCGGTGCTGCAGGGCATGCGGGACGAAGACGTGCCGTTTTCCCATGCGCTCGCACTGATGCAGCGCTTCGGCGGCGACCCGGCGACGCTGACGCTGGTCAAGGACGGCGATCACCGCCTGTCGCGACCGCAGGATTTGCAACTGATGTTCGACGCGCTGGAACGGATGGCGTGACGAACAAGATGCATTCGGATGGAATCATTGCGAGGAGCGCAGCGTCGAACAATCCAGAGAACGTGCGCGCCCTACGTTCCCCTGGATTGCTTCGCTGCGCTCGCAATGACGATCGCGGTTCGACCCCAGCGCATTAGACTCCAACCGAGAGAGAGACGTCACTCCCACGTTGCGCCGAAGCGATGCAGGTTCGCGCCGTGAACCTTGAGCCAGATTTCGGCGCGGTCGGTTCCGGGGTGCAGGCGGCGCGCAAGCTTCCAGAACAGGGCCGAGTGGTTCATGTGCATCATGTGAGCCACTTCGTGCGCGGCGAGATAGTCGAGGACGGATGGCGGCGCGAGAATCAGGCGCCAGGAAAAATTAAGTCCACCGGTCGACGAGCATGAGCCCCAACGGCTCACCGTGTCGCGCAGCGCGATGCGATGCGGCTTGACGCCAAGCTGCTTCGAATGCCTGGCGACCGCGGCCTCGAGGTCCTTGCGCGCCTCGCGCTTGAGGAAATCGGTGACGCGGCGCGCCACGTGCGGTCGCTCGCCGGAAACGCAGATGAGCGGTCCGCGCTCGCTTGACTCGAGCCACACCCCGCCGCGTTCGCCTGGCCGATGCACGATGCGATGATCGACGCCGCGCAACGGCATGATTGCGCGCGGTTCGAACGCAACCGGGTGAGGCAGGCGCGCGAGCCGTGTGCCGATCCACGCGGCGTGCCGTTCGGCGAATTCGCGCGCCGCTTTGAGCGATGAGCGCGTGGGCATCGTCAGCACCGCGTCGCGCGTCGCAGTGCGAACCCTTAACGTGAAACGGCGCGACGTCGCGACGCGTTTCAGCGCGACACGATAGGTCTCGCCGTCATGCGCAATGTCGAAATGCGCCGCCTGCTCCGGCGCGCGGCGTTGGAAAAGACGCAACATCCCGCCAAGTCCCCAGCGGACGTTTCGAGGCGAGGCCGGCGCCCGCGCAGCCAACAAGCCCCATCCGCCGCAGGCGAATCCTAGTCCAGGCCGGCCCCGAGTCGCCAGAGGTTTCGTTCAAGAAAATGCGCCCCTTCAGCCCAATTGCATGCCTGGGGTTGTCGTCGGCTTCAATTGGAGCGGAAGCCCAGCGGCGACGAAGATCACGACGTCGCAGGCGGCGCCGATTTCCCGGTTCGCCCGGCCCTGCCAGTCGCGAAACTCACGGCCGAGTTTGTTATCCGGCACAATACCCATGCCAACTTCGTTGGATACCAGGATCACCGGGCCGGCGAGCTTGGCCATCGCGTCGGCGAGAGTCGTGAGCGCGGGGCCCGGGTCGCGGCCGGCCAGCATGAGATTGCTGAGCCAGAGCGTCAGACAATCGACAACCACCACCCTGCTTGGCTGCGCGTTCGTCAAAAGGGCCGCGGCGATCTCGAGCGGCTCCTCGAGCGTCGTCCAACCCCGCCCCCGGTCGGCCTGGTGGCGGGCGATCCGCGCCGCCATTTCCTCATCGCGCGGCGCCGCGGTCGCCAGATAGAGCCGATCGGGACCGTGGGCCTCGGCTAGGCTCTGCGCATAGGCGCTTTTTCCCGAGCGCGCGCCGCCGAGCACGAGCAGGCTGCGGGCGGTCGTTCGAGGCTCATTCGCGCTCGCCATCCCGACCCCGGACCCCGCCCATCTGCGCTGCAAGCCCGGCCGGGACCTTTCCTTGGGCCGAGTCCGCCTTGCCCTCGGGCAAGCCCTTCGGCTTCTTGCCCGTTAGACAAACCAGAAAACGTTCCGTGGGCATCCACCAGACCTCGTCGGGCCGATACTTCTCCACTTCATTCCAGTCGAAACCACAAACGAGGTGGCTCATCCAAACCACGCGGTGCGCGTGTTGCAAAATCATCGGGGGGAAAAATCCGCTGGTGAAGGAGTCGCCGAGGATGAGAATGGTCGGGCCGGTCTTCTCCGACGTCGCCGTAAAATCTCCGACGGCATCAGAAGATTGAACGAGTTTCTTTCCATACGGGAGCGTCAGAGTCTCAGCAAATTCTGAAACGGTGTCGCCGGTCCCCAGCATCCGCGCCAGATCGCCGCCTTTGCGCAGGGTCATAGGCCCAAGCGCGGCGGACGGCTCGATCCGCCAATCCGCGTGAGCGTCCGCCTCGACGATGGCGTCATATGCGGACAATGCGCCCCGGAATGTCCAATGCGAATCGTGCATATAGAAGGCCGGACCTTGTGTCCGCGCGTTCTTGAGCGCCGGCCGCAGATCGATCGCTGTCACACCTTTTGCGGCGAGATTGGCGAGAAGCAGATCGTACTCAGTCGGCTTGCCTGGATTTTTCGCCCAAAGAGGCAGGTCGTCCTGGTAGATCGTGGCCGCATTGGGCGGTAGAGCGACCAGGAAGCGAATTCCCCGCGCATGAAGCTCGTCGTTCATGCGCACGAGCATATCTGTTGCGTCGGCCACCCCCTGCGCGCGAACGAGAAGACCAGAGCTTTGACGCACCATGTCCTCGCCGAGAAAGAACATGCGCCCACCGCGCCCGACAAGCACCGAATCGTTGCCGAAACCGAGCATCGGTTCGCTCAGTTGCCGATGCGCCGTCATCAGCAGCTGTCGCAAGCCGAAATGGTCCTTGAGATAGGCGTCGACGGAAGCCGACAGTGCGAGCAAGCTCCGCGCGGTCGTGGGCAGCCGTGGCGTCGGCGCAACGGGGCGCCCTTCCCGGAGAACGGTCGCGGGACTGTCAGGCGCGACGAGGCCGACCAGGAGCGGCGCGGCAAGCACGACAAAAGTGATGAGGGCGAAAATCCGACGATGGCGCAGGAGCATCAGTTGTCATTCACCGCAATCCCCCCGCCTCGCCTTCCGCGAGATTTTTCGGGCGAGAGGAGGCGCCAACCTTCGGCGCTTTTGGCGTTGAGCAGGAGGTCGTCGTTTTAGCCGGGATTTCATCGTCGACCGGCCGCCTGATCTTCCAACGCCGCGGTCGGCCTACCGATGCCCGATGGCTCTTTTTCTTCCCCTGCGCCCTTCGTCGCTTCGGGAAATCCGATAGGCGAGTGCTGGCAGAGAAAAACACGTTCGCCCGGCATCCACCAAACTTCGTCAGGGCGAACCTCGTCGATAATCCGCCAATCAAAGCCACAATATTCGTGATGCGCCCAAATCACGCTTCCTACGTGCTGCAAGAGCAGTGGAGGGAAAAAGTCCAAGGTAAGCGAATCACCGAAAATCAGGATCTTCGGTCCGGTTCGGCCGAACGTCTCGATGAAATCATCGTGAGCGAGCGGAATTTTCGTCCCGCTAGGAAGCGTCAATTTCTCAGCATATTCCCAAATCTTGTCGGAGAGACCGAGGGTTCTCGCCATGTCGCCTCCCTTCCGCACGGCCGGCGGACTTAAGGCGGCGCTCGGGTCGATCCGCCAATCAGGATGGGAGTCCGCCTTCACAATCGCGTTGAATGCGGCGAGCGCGCCGCGGAATGTCCAATGCGTATCGTGCATATAAAAAACCGACCCGCCAGCGCGAGCCGTCTTGAGTACGGGGCGCAAATCGATGGCTGGCACGCCTTTCGCTGCGAGGCTTGCCAGAAGCAGATCATATTCGGTCGGCCGGCCTGCATTTTGCGCCCGAACCGGCAGGGCGTCCGGATAAACGCTCGAGGCGTTGGGCGGAGGCGCGACCAAAAAACGGATGCCGCGGGCTCGAAGCTCGTCGTTCATGCGCGCGAGCAGATCGGTCAGTTGAGCCACCGCCCGGTCGCGCATGACCAGCCCAGCGCTCTGGAGAACCATCTCGTTGCCCAGATAGAACATACGGCCGCCGCGGCCCATCAGGACCTTGTAGCTACCGAACAGCGGCTTGGAGAGTTCCCGATGTGCGCGCAGTAAAGCCTGACGAAGCCCGATGTGGTCTTGCAGATAGGCGTCGATCTCATTCGGAAGCCGGAACCAGTCGGCGCTGTCGACAGGCGCTCTCGGCGCCGGCGCGGGCGTGCGCCCGTCCAGGAGGATCGACGCGGCGCCGTCCGGATAGACCAGCCCGGCCACGAGCGGCGTCGCCAACAGCAGGAAAGCAGCAACCGCGAAAAATCGACGATATCGGTGCAGCATCCCGGACGAGGGTCGTGCGGTGTCGAGGCCGCTGCGCCAAGAGCGATCCTGAAAAAGCGCTGGCCAGCTGACCGGCGGGCTTTTGGCCGCGGCCCGCGAGGTCCAAAGCGTTGATCTTACTCCCATTCGATTCAGAGCGCCTCGAGCCCGTGACAATGCGACGCGTCGCGATAGCGCGGCGTCCCGGCCAAGCGCAAGCCCGGCAGCCGGGGCGTCTCGAGCTCGAGCATCGAATGACGATCGAACGCCTCGAACGACTCAAGATGCGGTTTAGCCATCGCAGCCATGCCCATCCTTAGCCCAGAGGATAGGCCGCCTCAACGACATAGGGTCCCCCACCCGACCCCTCGCGAGCCGAATAGAGGGCGAAGCGCTCAGCAGTGAAGGCGTCCGCAACCAGCGCGCCGTGCGTGGCGAGATAGCTGGCGATCGCCGCCTGGCCCCCTCCGCGCAGCCGCGCCAGCGTCACGTGCGGCGTGTATTTGCGCGTCTCGGGTTCAACGCCGATCCGTCTCAGGCGGCGCTCCAGTTCGGCTTGCAGATCCATCAGCGCCGGTTCTGGCTTGACCTTGACCACGATCGCGCGCGGCTTGTCGCCGCCAAACCAGCTCAGTCCCTCGAAGCGCACCGGCGCCTTTGGCCGGCGGATGTCGCCGAGGGTCTCTTCGATGTCGCGAGCGGCGCGCGCGTCGATGTCGCCGATGAATCTGAGCGTCATGTGATAATCGTCCGGCTCGAGCCAGCGCGCGCCGACGATTCCGCCGCGCAGGAGCGCGAGTTGACCAACGACGGCGGGCGGCAGTTCGAGGCCAGTAAACAGGCGCGGCATAGTGTTGAGGGCTACCCGCGCTCCTTGGAGATGAACTGGCGGAAGCG
>DATCEJ010000469.1:0-4115 GCA_036510135.1 Roseiarcus sp.
GTCCATGGGAGCGGCCCTCGCCGCCGTCTCAAGACCAGCGCGCACGTCATCCGGGCGGACTCCTGGCGGAATCTTCGCAATGAGGCTGATCGTACACTCGCCGGGAACCGCGATGTAGCCGCCGCCCTGTATGCCGGTCGGCAGAACGAACCCGGATCCGACCAGCGCATGTTTCTCGCGACCGCTGAGCTCCGCGGAATATCGCCAGAGGGCTTCGAGAACAGCGTGCGCACTCTTAAGCGCATCGACGCCAAGTTCCGGCACGCCAAAATACGCGGACTTGCCTGTGACCCGGATGTCGCAAAGAAAGAAACCCATGTGAGCGACGTAGACATCGAGCATGGTCGGCTCGACATAGATCGCCATGTTTGGCAGGGGCGGAGTCCCCGCCGCTATTAACGCGGTGAAGGCGCGGGCTCCGGCGCTGACCCCGCTGCCGGGCTCGCCGCTTTCTTCGTCACCGACAAAGGCAAAGAGGAGAGTGGGATCGACTTCGATTCCTGCGCGATCGAGAGTGCGGACCGCCTCGAGCGTCATGCATATCCCTGCCTTCAGATCGCTCGAACCGCGGCCCCAGACCGCGCCGTCGACCACCGCGCCCGAGAAGGGGCTTTCCCGCTCGCTTCCTGCCCACCGCTCCTTCCAGCCGCGAGTGTGCACGGTGTCTGTGTGACCGATCAACAAAAGCGTATTGGCCCCGCTCCTCCCCTGGCGAAGGCCCCAGACGTTGGGGCGGCCTTCTGCGAATTCGGCGGATGAAGCCTCCACCCCGAGAGCGGTGAGCTCTCCCTTCAGCCATCCGGCAAAGTTGGCCTCGTCCCCGGTCACGCTCGGGATCGAAATGGCTTTCTGGAGCAGTTCCAGAGCATGGCGGGCGTCGAAGGCTTCCCTGATCCTCGCGATCATGGTCGATGAATCGGACATATCCTCACCCGCGCGGAATCGCGCTCGTCAAGCTCCGTGCGAGCGAAGACCTCTACGGCTTCTCATATCGGTCTCCGCAAGCACGCGCTGCAGCCGCGCCTCACGAGCCGCGGCGCTCGGCTGTTGCGTTTCGAGCGCTCCGCAGGCTTCGATAACATACGACGCCGACACGGCCCCCATCGCAGCGCATTCCGCGAGCGGCCGGCCGGCCGCGAGACCCGCCACGAACCCTCCGCAATAGCCGTCGCCGGCCCCTGTCGTATCGACGACTTGGACCGGGTGCGCTGGCGTACGGATCAAGACGCCGCTCTCGGCGTCGCAGACGAGGGACCCGCGCTCGCCGAGCTTCGCGACCATATGGCATTTCAGGCGTGACGCCGTCTCACGCAGCCATAGGCCGATGTCCGACGGCCCCCATATCCGCATGATCTCCTGCTCGCTCGGAAGGAAGGCGGACGCGCCGCGCACGAAAGCGAAATCGGCATAGATGCGGCGGTCGATGTATTCGTCCGAAAGGATATCCACCGTGACGACCGGCCGATGTGGCAACTCAGAGAGCGTACGCACGTTCATGGCTGTTCCCGCGGGCGTCTGCGGCGCAACGTGAAAGCCACGGGCTCCCCGATAGGCCTTGGGCAACGGACCTCGGCCGCGATCCATTTCATCGGCGGTCGCCGAATTCAGCTTGGGCACTTGTCGCTTGAACGTCTCGCTCTCGTGCAGGAGCCAAAGCTGTAGCCCCCCGCCATCGATGGCCCCGATGCCCTCGCCGTCAAGCCCGCTCGAGGCGATACGAGTCCGGACGTCCTCGGAGACGTCGCGACCCGTGACAGAATGAACGCCTACGCTATCAGACCAGATCCGCGCGCCGATGGCGGAATAAAGCGCGCCGCCGCCTAGCACGCCAGGTCGACAGGAATGATCAAGGAGCACGATGTCATCCATCGTGAGCCATCCGACCGTCACAACATCGATCATCGCGTCAACCGAAGCATGGCGGCGCGCCGATGCTCGAAAATCGAGCCGAGGGCCGAGGCGTAAGCCGCGGCTTTCGCGAGATCCGTCACGTCGTCCAGATGCGCGCGCGGCAAACCCCGGTCGAAGTGCCGGTTGAAGCCCGGATAGCCGAGAAGCAGCACGTTGGGCGTCTTCAGCATCACGCTCACGTCGTCGCTGCGCGAGGAATAGGCGTTGTTTGACTCCTGCACCCGCACGCCAAATCCGGCGATCACATCGACCATGCGTCGAGCCGCGCCGTAGAGGCCGAAAGGCGTGACCGCGCCTCGCGCGAGGCTCGAGAATTCGGCGAGAACGGCGCCGCCGCCCAGCCTTGTTGAGTTCTCGACGCCTCCCCTCGTGTCGGCGTCCGGGTCGCCTCCGCCCTGCTGGACGTCGGCGATGATCGCGAGCTTCGGAGGCGGGAGGAGGCCGGCGATGCGGGCGCTGCCCCGGCACATCGTTTGGTTGCCCGCTCCCACCGGGCCCTCCTCCTCGTCGGGAAAGGCCAGCATGGCTTCGACGCCTGCTTCGGCGAGAACCGGCGCGGCGACCGCCAGCGCCGCGACGCCACCTGCATTATCCATGAGACCCGTGAAAAGACCGCCCTGCCCAAGGTCGCGGAAGGAAGAAATTGGAGCGATCCGGTCCCCGGGTCGAAGCTGGATTTCTGGACTCATGAATCGAAAGAAGGGCGACCCCCCCGACGATTCGATTTTGCCTTCGGCAAGGACTCGATAGCGGTTCGATTCAAAATCATAGCGGTAAGCGTTTGCGGCGCATTCGCCATCATGCATGAGATGGACGCAATAGGGGACAAGCGGGGTGCGACCGCCCTGCTCCGGCTGCACAAGGTAGCTGATCGTGTCCAGATGCGCGAAAGCCCAGAACGGCTTTTCCGTGCCCGCGCCACCCGTGAAGATGACTGGACTGCCAACGCCGCCGAAATCCGGATCGAGGCGAAGGCGGCCGCTGTCGAAAGCGCCATCCGCCGCGAGCAGCCGGTTCAGCACGGGAACGCGCATCGCGCCTGCGGCGGTTGACGGCGCGGGCGTGTCCACAAGCGCGGAGAGGTACGTTCGCACGCGGTCACGAGTCACATGACGATCCACCCGAGCACGCAGAGCGCTTAACGCCTCTTCGAGGCTCGCCGCTTGGCTCGTGATCATTTCGAGCGGCTCATGATGAGAACCGCTGCGACAATGAGCGCTCCCTTGAAAAGCTGCTGAACGAACGGATCGACGCCGGTCAGGTTGAGAGTATTCGCGAGCACGCCAATAATCAGCGTGCCGAGGAACGTGCCGGCCACCGACCCCCTGCCTCCGAACAGCGACGTGCCGCCGACGACGACGGCGGCGATGGCGTCCAATTCGTAGCCTTGGCCCGCGATCGGCGTGCCAATGCTGAGCTGCGACGCGTAGACGAGGCCAGCAAGTCCCGACAGAAACCCGGAGATGACATAGACGAGTGTCGTGTAGGCTTTGACCGGCACGCCGGAGAGCCGCGCCGCTTCCTCGTTGGAGCCGATGGCGTAGACCGATCGTCCGAACGGCGTCAGTTGAAGGACGAAACCACTGACGATGAGAGTCGCAACGAGAATGAGAGCTGGGATTGGAACGCCCGCGAGATAACCGTTGCCCAGGGCATAGAAGCTCTCATTGTTGATCGGCACCGGCGTGCCGCCCGTGTAGATGAAAGCGAGTCCGCGGGCGAAGGACAGCATGCCCAGCGTCATGATGAAGGGCGGGAGTCCTCCGTAGGCGACGCCGACGCCGTTAACGAGACCCGCGAGCGCCGCCGCGCCCATTCCCAGCGGAATGGCCACGATCATCCCCCGGCTGTCCATCGAACCCGCAAACAGGACCACCGCTATGCCGAGGATCGACCCTACGGAGAGGTCGATGCCACGTGCAAGAATGACGAACGTCATGCCGATCGCGAGGATGCCGACCATCGACACCTGCCGAAGCACGTTCAGAAGGTTGGGAACCGTCAGAAAGCGATGCGAAAGGAACGACGCAGCGATGACAAGCAGCGCAAGCGCGGCGAGCACGCCCAACCGCTGCCAGGTCCGCACGACGAAGGCCGCTCTGCGGCCGGACCCAGCCAGCGCGGTATCGGGCTCAAACCGCAAGCGCGGCCGCCCGCATAATCGCGGTTTCCGAGGCTTCCGCGCGAGAAAGCGTCGCAGCGAT
>DATCEJ010000470.1:0-2576 GCA_036510135.1 Roseiarcus sp.
GACAGGATCGTGTAGGTGTATGTTTGGGTGGCGTTGTCGACGGTCTCAAGCGCCTCGACGAGCATCCCGCCGCCTCTGAGTGAAAGGGTGCGCTGCTTGCCGTCGGTGCTCAGCACGCACTTCTCGACCGCCGGATGCCAATCGCCAATGCCGCAGAAATCGCCGATTTTCTTCCACAGGGCGTCGGGAGACATCGACGAGGTCATGGTCACGCTGGAATCGAGCGCGAAAGCCGCACCGGTGATATCAACACTGTTGCGGCGGCAGTAGAAATCACGACGATGCGCATGTGTCGGTCCCTCCCTGAGTTATTCGACCGCGATGATTACATCGCTGCGCGCGACCATAGCGGGTTTCCGGCAGCCTTCAAATCGACTTAAGCACCGCGACTACGCGCGCCGAAGGCCAATCTCTTCTTCTGCTTCTCCGCCGCGTGCGGCGCGAAATAGATCAGAAGGCCTTCGGCGCCGGCGCGCCACAGAGTGCAGGTTCGGAGCCCATCTACTTATAATAGCCGACGCCGCAGCCGAGATCATAGCCGGCCCGCGCCACGAGGCTTACCTTCGCAACGGGCGTACTATCAGCGCCCGGCTTTGGGGCCATATAGCTGACCTCGGTGATTTCGCCTTCTGGTTTCTGCATTGCCGCGTAGATTTCCACGCCAAACGCCTCGCCCGTAGAGTTCTGAGCGGCGCGCATGTCTGTGCCAAGCGCTTGCTTGAGATTGGGATTGCCAATCGCAACGATCGTGCCGTCGCTAGTATTTGCGCAAAACACGTAGAGGTCTCGATCTCGGAATCCGCCTTCGCCCTTGTTGAACATGTCGAGCGCTTTGGCCTTATCCGCGTTCACAGCGGCGACCGCTTTCATCAGCATGGCTTTGGCTTCGTCGGCCGTACCGCCGGTTTGCTGAGCGAAAGCCGCGGGCGCGAGTGCAATGACCGCGGCAGTCGCCGCGGCGATCGCGAAATTGCGGACCATAGTTTCCTCCTGTCGCGAGCTCCGACTAAGGGGCCGTCCGTGCCAATTTCACGCCCACCCCTATCTGATCCGAAGCTGACGGGCCTTTCAATTTGATGTCGGCCACAGTCCTATCCGCATCGCGGCGGGGGATTCGCCGACAGACGCCGAAGGTCAGAATAACGACAGGCGGAATCTCATCGAACGCGCAGCTTCTCCGCCGCGCGCGGGGCAAAATAGGTCAGCACTCCGTCGGCGCCAGCGCGCTTGAACGCGATGAGGCTCTCAATCATCGCCTTGTCGCCGTCGATCCAGCCATTGTTGGCGGCCGCCATGATCATCGAATATTCGCCGCTGACCTGGTAAGCAAAAGTCGGAAACCCGAATTCGTCCTTCACCCGGCGGATGATGTCGAGATAAGGCATGCCCGGCTTCACCATTACCATGTCGGCGCCTTCGTCGAGATCGAGCGAGACTTCGCGCAAGGCCTCGTCGCTGTTCGCCGGATCCATTTGATAGGTGCGTTTGTCGCCCTTGAGCGCGCCGGATGAGCCGAGTGCGTCGCGAAACGGGCCGTAGAACGCGGAAGCGTATTTCGCGGCGTAGGCCATGATCTGCACATCGACGAAGCCCTCGTCGTCGAGCGCCTCGCGGATCGCGCCAACGCGTCCATCCATCATGTCGGATGGGGCAATGACATCGGCGCCTGCCCGCGCCTGATTGAGCGCCTGGCGAACGAGAACTTCGACCGTCTCGTCGTTAAGAATAGTGAGGTGGCCTGAAGCGCTCTCGCGCACCAGCCCGTCGTGGCCGTGGCTGGTGTAAGGGTCGAGCGCCACGTCGGTGACGAGGCCAAGCTCTGGAAACTCGCGCTTGATCGCACGGCAGGCGCGGCAGACGAGATTGCCCTCGTTGAAAGCTTCGCTCCCCTCCGCGTCCTTGAGCGCAGCCTCGGTATAGGGGAAGAACGCAATCGCTGGAATCTTGAGGTTGACCGCCCGCTCGGCCTCGCGCACCGCTTCTTCCACGGTCAGGCGGTCGACGCCTGGCATAGCGGCGACGGGAACGCGGCGTTTGTCCCCATCGATGAGAAAGAGCGGCCAGATCAGGTCGCCGGTCGTCAGCACGGTCTCCGCCACCAGGCGCCGCGTCCATTCCGCCTTGCGATTGCGGCGTGGGCGGTTGCGAAGGTCGAGCCGGTAGGTCTCAACAATACGGGGCGGCTTGTTCATGGGGCTCCTCTTGCGGCCGCTTATACACCTGCTGCAGCGCGCTCGGCGAGGCGGGTCAGAGGCGTGGCGGTCGGCCTTGGCGCAATTAGGGTTGAGGGCCGGACAGTCGCAGGTGTTCGTGCTCCGCCCGGAAGACGTTGCTGTAGAGACCATTGATCCACTGGCGCCCGCTTGCGGTCACATTCAGGTAGCGAATCGCATCTCGGATGTAGGGAGAGACTTTCTTCCAGTAAAATTGCGGGTATTTGTCGACCAGATCCGCAGGCGAATCGTAGCCGAGCTGCCCATTCAAGCCGACTTCCTCGAATTCGTGGTAGAGCGCATTGGCCTTCCGCAAATAATGCGGATCGCCGAGCTGACCAATCAGATCCGCGGCGCGCAGCA
>DATCEJ010000471.1:0-2340 GCA_036510135.1 Roseiarcus sp.
TTCGCGCTCCGCTTCGCATTTGGGGAGCGCGGTCAGGATGGCCAGAAACCAGGGCTTCAGGTGGTGCGCGAATTCGGCGGGATAGCCGAGACTCGTGATCAGCTTCTCGATTGTCTCGCGGTCCTCGGGCGCGATCACCCCCTCGAATGTGTCATGGTCTCGATCAAGCGCTTTGGCCAGCGTGGCGGCCGTGATGTTGGCTTTTTCGATCGTGTCGATGGGTCCGCCGAGTTCCGTCGCCACGATCCTGGAGCCGTTGATCGATTGCGCGGCGCGATGCGCCACTTCGAGCGCGGACTCGTCGGTCGAATGAATGGTGCCGAAGAGATAGGAGGGCGCGAGCCCGGCTTTATCGATGCGCCAGAGCAATCCGTCGCCATTGACGAGATCGTCCGCGCGCGCAGCCTCAGCCGCGGCGAGCCCCTGAACCTGGGTGAGATCCGAACCTTGACAGGGCTTGGGCGGCTCCGCGTGCGCCAGGGAAAGCGTGAGAGCGCCGATAAGAAACGCGCATGCGCTTAGCGCCAATCGCCGCGTGGAGGTCACAGCTTCCTCAGCGCGACTTCTTCAATTCTGTGGCTTGCGCCTTTGGTCAGGAGCAAGTCGGCTCGCGGCCGGGTCGGCAGGATATTTTCGTGCAGGTTGACGAGATTGATGCGCCGCCAGATCGAGCGCGCCGTCGCCTCGGCTTCCGCATCGTTGAGGTCGGCGTATTGGCGGAAATAAGAGCGCGGATCGCGGAACGCCGTTGTTCGCAAACTCATGAAGCGCTCGATATACCATTGCTCCAGCAACGCGGTCTCGGCGTCGAGGAAGATCGAGAAATCGAAAAAGTCGGAGACGAATGGAATCTCTTTGCCGTCGCGCGGCAGTCGGTTCGGCAGCAGGACATTGATGCCCTCGAAGATGAGAATGTCCGGCCGATCGACGACGATCGATTCGTCCTTCACGATATCGTAGGTGATATGCGAATAGACCGGAGCGGCGACATTGCGCTGGCCCGCCTTCACCGCGGACAGAAAACGCAGCACCGCCGTCCCATCATAGCTTTCTGGAAACCCCTTGCGATCCATGATCCCCACGCGGATCAACTCGGCGTTGGAACGCAAAAAGCCGTCGGTGGTCACGAGCTGCACCTGGGGCGTATTCGGCCAGCGGGTCAGGAGCGCCTGCAGCACGCGTGCGGTCGTGGATTTTCCGGCGGCCACCGATCCGGCTATGCCGATGACGTAAGGCACTTTGCCGTCGGTCGCGCCGAGAAAGCGCTGTGTCGCCTTGAATAACCCCTGCGTCGCCGCGACGTAGAGCGCGAGCAGTCGCGACAGCGGCAGATAGATGGCGACGACCTCGTCGAGCGAGATCGGATCGTGTGTCGACTGCAGCTTGCGCAGATCATCGATTGTCAACGTCAGCTGAGTATCGGCTCGCAATTGCGCCCATTCGTCGCGGGTGAAGCGGCGAAAGGGGGATTCGAGCGATTGGAGGCCAACGCGATTCATCGGAACTCTCTCACCCGAGCCAATGGCTCACGGGAAAACGCTTTCACTTCGTTCGAGACGCTTTTTCCTGGTGACCGCTTTCTTTCGCTCTTTTGCTCAAGTCGTCCATCACTGACGACAACGCGACTCCCCGTACGCGGAGCACGACGAGCAAGTGGTAGAGAACATCGGCCGCCTCGGCGCGCACTGCGCTCTCGTCCAGCGCCGCGGCGGCGATCGCAAACTCGACCGCTTCTTCGCCAAATTTTCGGGCGCAATGGGCCGCGCCCTTTTCCAGCAGGCTGCGGGTATAGGAGGTCTCCGCGGTCGCGCCAGCGCGCGCGTCGATCGTACGCGCGAGTTCATCCAGCGTGAACGTCGCGCCTGCTCCGTCTTTCTCGCCCATCGCGCCTTTATCTCCCGCCGGGCCGGCCGCCGCAACAGGAGGTCCGCGGCTGTTCGCCGCGCCGGGCGCTTCTTGACTTGGCTCTCGCGGGGGCCATAAAGCATGCCGATCTTGAGGCGGGGGCGATTAGCTCAGCGGTAGAGCACTCCCTTCACACGGGAGGGGCCACAGGTTCGATCCCTGTATCGCCCACCACGCAGTCCGAGCAAACCATGTCGGTTTCCCACCGCCCAAAATGCTTCGGAGTTCCCGGCGGTTAGCGTCGAGTATTCCGGTCTCCGAACGGAGACTGAGAGACATTTCGCGGTTTGGCGCGCGCATTTGGCCGTCAGTCTCTGCGCGCGGAATTTGGTTTCCCGGATTGGGCGGTGTCAAACGGGCGTGCGCTTTCTACGAAGTCAGTCGTTAGGCCCGGATCCTGATTGAGGGATCAGCGCGCTTACGCGACGGCCGCGG
>DATCEJ010000472.1:0-7118 GCA_036510135.1 Roseiarcus sp.
GGGGTGATCGCGCCCGAGGACCGCGAGACAATCGAGAAGCTGATCACGAGTCTCGGCTATCCCGCCGAATTCGCGCACCACCTGAAGCCCTGGTTTCTGGCCATCCTGACCGCGCTCCCCAAATGCGAAGCGGAGCGCGAAACGCTCAACCTGCCCGAGGTCGACCAGTTTCTCGCGGAGACGGCAAGAGACTTGGGGGTGAAGGTCATTGGACTTGAAACGGCGGAGGAACAGATCGAAGCCATCGCCAGCATGCGCCCGCAGGTCGCCGCGACGCTGCTCACGCTCGCGGCCCGGGACCCAGCCCTGAACGACGATCTGTACGCGACGATGCTGAAACTCTATCGGCAAAGCCGGCCGGCCGAAATTCTCGCTGTCTCAGACGCTTTGGGCGGATTGAGCGACACGGAGCGCGCGGCGCAGGACGAGTTCATGCTCGCTCTGCTGCAGGGCCGCAACGCGACCATGGCCGAGCGCGCCGCGCCGCTTCTGGCCTCCGGCGGCGCGTTCATCGCCGTTGGCGCCTTGCATCTTGCCGGCAAAAGCGGCCTCATCGAGCGGTTCCGCGCGATGGGCTATTCGGTGACCAAGGATTGGTAGATGGCGAGACGACCGCCGGAGGCCGAGAGCCGTTCTCGCGTTTCGGGGAGCGTAACCGCCAGGTCGAGGCCAGACTGGCTTTAGTCTAGCCGCAATTTTACCGGCGCGCCCTTATGTTTTCAGTAGGTTACGACCCCTTTTAGTTCCGCGCTTTTTTTGCGGCTCGATTTGACGCGACAAGCTATTTCACGAAATAAAAATGTGTTAAAAGAAATGACTGGCGGCGATACTCATGCCGAGAAGGAAACGCTGGCGCTTTACTCCCCGTAGGGCGTCCAGATGTTTTTCACCTGAGTCGCCCGGCGCAGGAACGCGCGGCCTTGCGTCTTGGCCCAGTCGGTCGCGGCGGCCGAAGTCCAGGTCGCCTTGAGATTGCCGGCGGACAGCGCCTCGACCTGGCGCGCGCCCTCCGTGTCGCCGACATACCAGAGCGCATCCACGCCGTCGTGCTCGGCGAGCGTCTTGGCGAGGCCATTCGCCTCTCCGCTGACGATGTTGACGACGCCGGCGGGAACATCAGACGTATCGAGCACCGAATAGAAGTCGGTTGCGCTTAGAGGATGGCTGGCCGACGGGACCGCGACGACACAATTGCCCATGGCGATCGCCGGCATGACGAGCGAGACGAAGGCGAGCAGCGGCGCCTCGTTCGGGCAGACGATGCCCATCACGCCCCATGGCTCGTTCATCGCCAGCGTGACGAAGCGCGAGCGGGTCGCGTGCACCGCGCCGTCGAACTTGTCGGCATAAGCAGCATAGACAAAGGCGCGGCGGATCGAGGCGTCGACTTCCGACTTGGCGGCGCGGGTCGAGACCCCGGTCATGGCGCTGAGGCGCCGCGCGAATTCGTCTTCACGGGCGGCCAGGTTCTCGGCCACGTAATAGAGCACCTGGGCGCGATTGTGCGCCGTCGCCGCTCCCCAGGAGGAAGCCTTTGCCGCGGCTTCGACCGCGTTGCGGATGTCCTTGCGGTTGCCGAGCCCGGCCAGTCCGACCTCGCGGCCGGTGGAATCGAGAACCGCGTAGCTGTAACCGGAATCGGGGCGCGCCTGCTTGCCGCCGATATAGAGCTTGGCCGTGCGGTCGGGCGCATCGTCGAGGTTTCGCGCGGGAGCAAGCCCAGGCGAAGCGTTGAGGCGCGGCGGACGGGACGAATTGAGCTTGGCTTTCGGCTCGTCGGCGATCCGGTACTCGGACAGGCCTTCGCGGCCGCCCTCGCGGCCGAAGCCGCTTTCGCGATAACCGCCGAAGCCCGCGGCGGCGTCGAACATGTTGGTCGAATTGATCCAGACGACGCCAGCCTTGATGCGAGCCGCGACCTCAAAAGCGCGATTGACGTTCTCCGTCCAGACGGAGGCAGCGAGGCCGTAGCGGGTGTTGTTGGCGAGCGCGACGGCTTCATCGGGCGTGCGAAAGGTCGTGGCGACCAGCACCGGGCCAAAAATCTCCTCGCGCGCAAGCACGGACGCCGGGTCAACGCCGGTGACCAGGGTCGGCGGGTAGAAGCAGCCTCGATCGGGCAGCGAATCGCTGGCCCGAAAGAATTCGAGCCCTTCCTCCTCGCCCTGGCGCATGAGCCGGCGGATCCGCTCGAGCTGAACGGGCGCGACAATCGCGCCGACGTCGGTGGACTTGTCGAGCGGATCGCCGATTCTCAAGTTCGCCATGCGGGCGCGCAGCTTCGCGTAGAGCGCGTCGGCGGCGCCTTCCGCGACCAGGAGCCGCGAGCCCGCGCAGCACACCTGCCCCTGATTGAACCAGATCGCGTCGACGACGCCCTCGACCGCACTGTCCAGGTCCGCATCCTCGAACACGATGAAGGGGGATTTGCCGCCAAGTTCGAGCGTGAGCTTCTTGCCCGTGCCGGCCGTCGCCTTGCGGATCGCCCGGCCGACCTCGGTCGAGCCTGTGAAGGCGATCTTGTCCACGCCCGCATGCGCGACAAGCGCGGCGCCGGTCGCCCCGTCGCCGGTGACAATGTTGACGACGCCAGGAGGCAACCCCGTCTCGACGCAGATCGCGGCAAAGGCGAGCGCGGTCAGCGGCGTGAATTCCGCCGGCTTCAGCACAACAGTATTGCCGGCCGCGAGCGCCGGCGCGATCTTCCAGGCCAGCATCAGGAGGGGAAAATTCCACGGGATGATCTGCCCGCACACGCCGACCGGCTTGGTCCCCGGGAACTCGCTGTCGATTAGCGACGCCCAGCCCGCGTGATGGTAGAAATGGCGGGCGACCAGGGGAATGTCGATGTCGCGCGACTCGCGGATCGGCTTGCCGTTGTCGATCGTCTCCAGAACCGAAAGAAAGCGCTCGCGCTTCTGCACATGGCGCGCGAGCGCATAAATGTGCTTCGATCGCTCGAAGCCGGAAAGCGCCGCCCATTTGGGTTGCGCCTTCCGCGCAGCGGCGACGGCCGCGTCGATGTCCTTCGGAGAGCCCTGCGAAACATGCGCGATGCGTTCGCCGTTCGCGGGGTTGAAGACATCGAACAGGGCGCTCGGTTTGGTGAAGGCGCCGTTGATGAAATGGCCGAAGCCGCTCTTATGCGCGTCGAGCCAAAGGCCGACGTGCTCGGTGCTCTCAGGGGAAGGACCGTAGTCCATCGTGCGCAGGATGTCCTTGATCACGCCCATGAGTTTGCCCTACGCCATTGCGTGGCGATGGGCGGCGGAATAGCGCCCGGTCGCATAATGGTCGAGCTGACGCTCGATATCGGTCAGAAGGCCGCTGGCGCCGATGCGGAAAAGATCGGGCTGCATCCATTGCACGCCGAGTTCTTCCTTCATGAGGATGAGCCAGGCGAGCGCATCCTTGGCCGTGCGCAGGCCGCCCGCCGGCTTGAACCCGATGTCGACGCCTGAACGCTCGCGATAGTCGCGCAACGCCCGGAGCATCACGAGGCTCACCGGCAAAGTGGCGTTGACGTCCTCCTTGCCGGTGGAGGTCTTGATGAAGTCGGCGCCCGCCTGCATCGCCACCATGCTGGCCGCATAGACGTTGCGCAGGGTCTTCAAGTCTCCCGTCCCAAGGATCGTCTTCAAATGCGCCTGCCCGCAGGCCTCGCGCATCGCCGCGACCTCGTCATAGAGCGCGTTCCAGTCGCGGGCCAGCACATGGGCGCGGGTGATGACGATGTCGATCTCGCGCGCGCCCTCCCCGACCGCATAACGGATCTCATCCAGGCGCTGCTTCAAGGGCGTAAGCCCGGCCGGAAAGCCGGTTGCGACGGAGGCGACCGGAATCCTTGAGCCCTCGAGCGCCTTGACGGCTGGCCCGACCATGGTCGGATAGACGCAGATAGCGGCCACCGTCAGCCCCAAATCGGCGAGATCGAGCGCGGCGAGAAGCTCTTGCCCAAGCGGATGGCGCGCCTTGGCGCAGAGCCGGCGCACACGGCCCGGCGTATCGTCGCCGGAGAGCGTGGTGAGGTCGATGCACGTCATGGCCTTCAAGAGCCACGCCGCCTGGTATTCCTTCTTGACCGACCGGCGCGTGGTCAGGGTCGCGGCGCGACGCTCGACCGCGCTCGCGTTGACGCCAACGCTCTCGAACCAATCCGGCGCGAGCGGAACGCCGGGATTGCGGGGCCGATTGTGTCCGGCCTGAGTTGGACTGGCGACGGCCTGGTCCATTGCGCCTCCGCTTTCTCGTGCGTGGCCTTGATAAGAATGTCACGATCGGACGGCCAGTCCAAATCGCGCTGCCGCGGGCCGAGCCGCGGCTCATATAGATATTGTGGCAACGCGGCAAAAGGAAGAACTTGCCGCTAGGGTAGACGCGGGCGGGTGATCGATGATTCGCATCGCAGCCAATGTTGGGGGAGCCTGCAATGCTTCAATTCCACGTGGCGGTAAGCCTGGTCGGGATACTTTCCGGCCTGGTGATGGTGTACGGTCTTTTGCTCGGGCGGAATTTCAGGACGGCGATCCCGTCGTCTTCGTGACGACGATCCTGACGAGTCTCACCGGCTTGCCGCTGCCTCCATTCGGCTTCGATCCGCCGCGCGCCGTGGGCGTGCTGTCGCTCATTCTGCTCATTGGGGCGGTCGCCGCCTATTACGGCTTCCGCCTCGCGGGGCCATGGCGGCGGATCTTTGTCGCCTGCGCGGTCGCGGCGCTTTATCTCAACGTTTTCGTGCTTGTCGCACAGGGATTCCTGAAGATCCCGGCCCTGCACGCGCTCGCGCCGACTGGGTCCGAGCCGCCGTTCGCGATCGTCCAGGGGATCGTGCTGCTCATTTTCATTGCACTTGGGATAGGGGCCGCGATCAAATTTCGGCCGATCGACGACCGGCGTTGGGCGCGGCGTTAACTCCATCGGCGCGATGCTCATTTGCCCGTCCCCGGAACGGGGCAAATTCAGAATTCGCTTTTCCGATTGGCTCCTTCCATGCAAGAATTAGTAAGCTGTTTGCGAAATGGTCCGGTGCAAGGGGGGCAAACATATGACAATCGCTAACGCGTCGCCGCGGCTGTACAACGAAGATCTTGCGCCAGCCCGCGAGAGAAACTGGGGCGCCTTCAGCGTTTTCAACGTCTGGACGTCCGACGTCCACAGCCTCTGGGGCTATTACCTTGCCGCGAGCCTGTTTCTCATTTGCGGCAATTTCGTCAATTTCATCTTTGCGATCGGAATCGGCTCGCTCGTCATTTTCTTCTTGATGACTCTCGTCGGCTTCGCCGGCGTCAAGACTGGAGTGCCCTTCCCGGTTCTCGCCCGGGCGTCGTTCGGGACCTTCGGCGCGAATTTGCCAGCGTTGGTCCGCGCTGTGGTCGCTTGCTTCTGGTATGGCGCGCAAACGAGCGCCGCGTCCGGCGCGATCGTCGCTCTTCTCCTGCGCAGCAGCGCGATCGCCGACTTCAACCGGAATTCGCATCTCCTCGGCCACACGACTTTGGAGACGATCACCTTCATCATCGTATGGGCCTTGCAGCTCCTGATCATTCAGCACGGAATGGAGACGGTGCGGCGGTTTCAGGACTGGGCCGGTCCGGCGGTGTGGGTGATGATGCTGATCCTCGCCATATACCTCTGTGTGAAGGCCGGCGGGATTTCGTTCGGCAACGACATTCCGCGCGACGTGCTGATACAAAAGACCGCCGACGCCGGCGTTCCCTTCGAGCCGGGATCGTTCGCCGCGCTCGCCGCCGTCGCGGCGACCTGGGTCACCTATTTCGCCGCGCTCTACCTCAATTTCTGTGACTTCACGCGCTACGCGCCGAACAAGCGGGCGGTCTGGATCGGCAATGTCTGGGGCCTGCCGATCAACCTGGTCCTGTTCTCGTTCGTCGCCGGCATTACGACCGCGGCGGCCTACACCGTCTACCACGAGGCCTTGCTGCACCCGGACGAGATTTCGGCGCGCTTCGACAATTGGTTCCTGGCTCTCGTGGCGGCGCTGACGTTTGCGGTCGCGACGCTCGGCATTAACGTGGTGGCTAATTTCGTCTCGCCGGCGTTCGACTTCTCGAACGTCTTCCCCAGCAAGATCGACTTCAAGAAAGGCGGCTATATCGCCGCGCTGATCGCACTCGTTCTTTATCCCTTTGCGCCGTGGCAAGGGAGCGCGGCGAGTTTCGTCGGCATTATCGGCTCAACGATGGGCCCGATCTTCGGCGTCATCATGGTGGACTATTATCTCATCCACAATGGCGAGATCGACGTTCCCGAGCTCTATCGCGAGGAAGGAATCTATCGCTACACGAACGGCTGGAACATCAACGCGGTGATCGCCGCCGCGATCGGCGCGGTGTTTTCGAGCATCCTGCCGAACTTCACCAGCGTCCTGCCGTCCTGGTGGGGCGTTTATGGCTGGTTTTTCGGAGTCGCGATCGGCGGCGCCGTCTATTATGCGCTGGTTAAAGCTCGGGGAGCGCCTGTCGTGCGCACAGCCCGCGCGGCGGAATAAGATCGTAAACCGCGCTCTTGGCGCGTGGGCCCGACCGAACCCGACAACCTGACACAATTGTGCGGGCGATGATGCGGGCCGGAAATGAGTTCCGGCCCGCCTTTCTACGTCAGTTTAGGCCTTGCTTGCCAACTGCTGTCCGAGCGGCAGGGAGCGGATGCGTTTGCCGCTCGCCGCAAAGATCGCGTTCATGAGCGCAGGCGCGACCGGCGGCACGCCAGGTTCGCCCACGCCGCCCATAGGCATGTCGTAGCCACGCGGCACGATATAGACATGCGTCTCACGCGGCGCCTCGCTGATCCTGAGCACCTGGTAATCGTCGAGGTTGCTCTGCTGCACCCTGCCTTCTTTGAATGAGATCTCGTTCAAGAGGCCAACCCCGAGCCCCATGACGACCGCCCCCTCGAATTGAGAGCGGACACGATCCGGGTTCACGATTGGGCCGCAATCGACCGCGATGTCGACCCTGGGCACGGTGATGTTGCCCTTCTCGTCGACCGCAGCCTCGATCACCGCCGCCACATAGCTCACAAAGCTGCGGTGGACGGCGAGACCAAGGCCGTGACCTTTCGGCACTTCGCGCTTGCCCCAACCCGCCTTCTCGGTGACC
>DATCEJ010000473.1:0-9760 GCA_036510135.1 Roseiarcus sp.
GTCAGCCCGTGTCGCGCGACTAAGCACGACGGGACGGAGGTAGAGTCGGTCGGGCTTCGCGCCAAATCTGGTCCGCCAACTTGAATCTTTTCAACGAGGTGAGCCTTCGGCCTGCGCATCACCGCCTTCATGTCATCCTCGACAAGTGTGGCGTTGGGGCCGACCGACTTCAGCGAGCGCGATACGACCCACTTCGATCGGCTCCGCCCCATTCCGGCGACTTTTTTCACAGCCCGGCCTGGAGATTCCGACCCGCGTCGGAGAGTCTTCAACAGTTACGGGACGTTCTTATTTCGCCGGAGACATTCGAACGGTTAATCTAACGGGCTTGAAGAGGAATCTCTCCATCGGCTATTGCAAGTATCGGAAACAAGCGAATAACTATCGCGTCGTCGGAATCACCGACGGTCCCTGCGACAGGACATCTGAATTCCTCAAACAATAATGAACAATTTGAGGTTCAGCCGCATCTCCAGCTCGCGGGTTCACTCCAACCGGAAGGCCATCGGTTTCAAGTCCAGAAATACTACGCGATCCGGAATGTTCAATCTGGGGGAGATTGACGATATGGAACTGGGCCTTCTTTCTAACATGCTGGTCGATCGGCAACCCTATTGGCAGGCCTACGTACCGCCATTGTTTTCGGGGATCGCCGGGCGCCGGGACAACGTGCGGATCGTGGAACCTCCGCCATTCGCTTGGGCGCGCCCCATTGGGCGGAAATCGGTTCGTTCCCAGGTCAAAGCCTGCGACACTCTCTTTTGGTTGCAACTGAGCTCGCGTCCCGCCACTGAGATCCATTTGGCGTCGCTGAACAGATTGGGCGCCCGGCGAGCGAATTTCATCATCGACGCGTGGAAGCCCGTGGTGAGCAAGATCGGGATGGCTGCGACGATCGAGCGGCTCGATCCCTGCTTCATCGCTTATTTGGAAGCCACTACGGAACTCAAGCGGCGTTTCCCGCTGGGAAAATTCGTATGGCTGCCGCACGCGGGCAACACGGATATTTTCTACCCGCGCAAGGAGGGGAAGCCGAACTTCGCCTTCTATATGGGCCGGCGTCACGAGCCGTTGCATCAGGCGCTCCTCAAATATTGCGAAGAACGTCAGCTCAGGTACCTCTATTCCGACAAGTTTTTGTTCGGAGAGGAACTCGGGCGGGCGGCGTCCAGCGCCAAGTATTTCGTCGTCACGCCGCGCGAGGTCATCGACCCCAAGACGAAGATTGCGTTCAGTCCGCTCTCGCCGCGCTATTTCGAGGGGTTGGCGGCGGGAACGCGCCTCCTCGGCGCCTTGCCGGAAAGCGGCGAGTACAACGCGCTTCTGCCGACCGACGCGTTGTGTGAAGTTTCGCTCGACGGTTCGGATCTGGCTGAGCGCCTCGATCAAGATCGACAAAACCTGGACAATCAACGCGCCGTCGACGCCGCTACGACCTTGGTGCGTAAACATCACTCCTGGCGTCGGCGCGGGCAGCAAATCTACGACTTTCTCGAGCGCGGCGGTCCGTTGGATCTCCACTTAATGCCGCGAGCGCGGAAAAGCGCCGACATCGCGGCCGCCTTGACCTCCCGAATTGCCGGCGGCCTCCAGCAATCCGCTGCTTTTGATGCTGGCTTGGCTGACGCTGAGCAAGACCAGCCTTGGACTAGCGGGAACCAGATCTAATGTTGGAGCCGAGGTCGGCGCCTGTCGGCTTCATGGCTTCGCGACCTTCGCGGGTCGCGAACGTGTCCTTCGGCGCGATCTGGGGGGATCGACTTGATAAAGGCGCGGCGTCGACCAAAGTTGCCGCAAACGGAAAAGCGTGCTCGACGGGAAGAAGCGAGGTGTATCACGCTCCGGATATAGCGACTTGGGCAGGCTTGCGGGCGGGCTCTCTGGCTGGGAATAAACGATTGGGCAAATGGTTTTTAAAGGCAAGCATTGGTTTTTCAATGTTGTGCCAAGACAGCGCGGCGAACAGCACCGCGGTGACGAAAGCCAGTGTCGGCGCAAGATAGGTGTGCCCCCGAAGGCTCGGAACGGCCGCCACCCACGCCTGCATTATCGGATAGCCGTAAAGATAAATTCCGTAGGAATAGTCGCGGTTCTTGAGCCACTTCATCTCGGAAATGTCGACGAACCCTAGAAACAAAGTGCAATAAGCGACAAAAACCGGAGCAAGAAAGATCGTATGCCGGGAGAGCAGTAATAGATAGCTGGCGACCGAAGCAATTCCGAACAGTGACCACCGAAGCGGGATGTACTCCCTCCAGTGGAAAAAAAGCATTCCGACAAAGAAATAATAAGTCATCGTGGCGCCGGAGAAGGCCAAGGAATCTTGTCCGAAATCTCCAATCCCGTTCAAGATCATAAAAATCACTGTCGCGAGCGCGAGGACAATTGAGAAAGCAGATCGCCAATAGACAAGACCGGTGATCATGAGAAATGCAGTCACAAGGTAGCAATGGAACTCTGGCGGTAACGTCCACAGGTTTCCGTTGACGATCGTTATCCGATTGCTGTGAAACACCCCGGGCAAATAATACGTGATCAATCCGACAACGTTGCCGAAGTAGCGGAAGAAATCCGGATGAGAAAAGTATTCTCGCAACGGCAGCGTCGTGAAAATCGGCCCAAGAATAAGGGCCGAAAGGGTTATTTCAACGCTGAGCGCCGGGAAGATACGGAGGGCGCGGAACGCCAGAAAGGTTGATGTGGCGCGCACGCGAAACGCGCTGCCGGTGACGAGAAACCCGCTCAGACTGAAAAACATCGGCACGAGGGCGACGTAGAATGGTCGAGTCGGACCACTCCAGCCCCCAAGGCCCGCCAATGCTGCTTTCGTATCGTGTCCTGGTACGGCCAGGGCAAGCGCGGCCAAGGATCTTGCGTGAAGGAAAAAAATCAGGGTTGCCAACGCCAACCGCATAAGACCAAATCCCGGCCCCTCGCCGCGGTGGCGGGCGAGCGCTGTAGCGACGGTATTGTTGCCTAGAGGGTCTCTCATGGCACGATTTCTCGTTAATACTACAGTTGTAAATCAATATTACCGACTATATTCCATGCTGCAGCGCAAAGAAGCGATTGTCAATAATGACCGCCGAATTAAGCGCCCGGAGTAGCAACAGCGCGTAGCGGATCTTAAGCGCAGACGACGCTCAGCTACCCGCCGTTCTTGTGCGGCCGCAGCAAAGGCGCTGCGGTTGTCAATCCGGGGGTCCGACCGGCGGCGAAAGGCGGGGCATCGGGAGAGCCGCGACTCCGTCGCCTTCGGCCGGAAGCTCAAAGATTACGCTAAGGCAATTTAGAATGATTCTAAACTCGCTCCGCCGTAGATTTTAGAACGTTTCTAAAGTCGAGCAGGCAGGGCCGCCTTTCGTTGACTTGATGAAACGCGCGTGGTTACCGATAGGCCTTATGTAGACCCTGTGGTGGACGGGCCTTGAACCCGCCTTCTCAACGGATAAGCGTTCCCAATGTTCGCCGCCTATTTGATCATGCTTCGCGAGGGTATCGAAGCCGCGCTGATCGTCGGCATTGTGGCGAGCTATCTTAAGCAATCCGGACGCACGCGATGGCTGCCGATGGTGTGGGTCGGCGTCGGCGCAGCCGTGGCTGTCTGTCTTGCCGTTGGTCTGGTTCTCGTCAGCGCCAACCGGGAATTTCCGCAGCGCCAGCAGGAGCTTTTCGAGGGCCTGGTCGCGCTTCTAGCGACCGCGATCCTGACCTCCATGGTCTTCTGGATGAGGAAAGCAGCCCGGTCGATCAAGGCCCAGTTGCATGACTCGATCGATAGCGCCTTGCGCCCGGGCGACCGCCAGGGCCTCGCGCTGATCGGCATGGTCTTCTTCGCCGTCGGCCGCGAAGGGCTCGAATCGCTATTCTTCCTTCTGGCGATCATCCAGCAAAGCGATGGCTCAGCCGTACCGATCGGGGCGGCGCTTGGCCTTGCCTCGGCAGTGGGTGTGGGGTTCGCGATCTACTACGGCGGCGTGAAGCTCAATCTGCGCCATTTTTTCCGCTGGACCGGCGTCTTCATCATTTTCGTCGCCGCCGGTCTGCTCGCTGGCGCGCTCCGCGCGTTTCATGAAGCCGGGCTCTGGAACGGCTTGCAGGGCACGGCCTTCGACATCAGCGCGTTCGTGTCGCAGGACGGCCTGATCGGCACCCTGCTCTCCGGCGTCTTTGGTTATCAAGACGCGCCGTCCGTCGGCGAAGTGATCGTCTATTTCGCCTTCCTCATTCCCGCCCTGATCCTCTTCTTCTCGCCGCCGCGCCAGGCGGCGGTAGGGCGCGCGGCTCACCAGCTCTTCAAGACCTGACGCACCCGCAACCTGCCAGACCCACAAGGAAGAATGACATGCTGGACTCCCGCACAACCCGATTGAGGCTCGTCCTTTTCGGGGGAGCCGCCTTGTTGTCGTTTCCTCCGACCGTCGGCGGGCAAGCCTTCGGGCAGGCGGACGCCGCCCCCATCGCGCCGGGCGCCATCACGATCACCCTGACCGATGCCGGATGCGACCCCGCGAAGGTCGGCGTCGCCGCGGGCAAGACCACTTTCAACATCAAGAATGAAAGCAAGCGCGCGGTCGAATGGGAGATCCTCAAGGACGTCATGGTCGTCGAAGAGCGCGAGAACATCCTGCCGGGCTTCGCTCAGACCCTGACCGCGACCCTCGACGCTGGGGACTACGCGATGACCTGCGGTCTCAGAAGCAACCCCAAGGGGATTCTGACTGTCGCGGCGACCAGCGAAGCGCCGGCGATGCCGTCGCCGATGGACCTGGTCGGCCCGATCGCGGAATACAAAGTCTACGTCAAGGGAGAGGTCGACGTCCTGGTCAACGAGACGCGGAAACTGACCGACGCCGTCAAGGCCGGCAAGCTGGCCGAAGCCCAGAAGGTCTACGCGCCGGCCCATCAGCACTATGAGCGGATCGAGCCGATCGCCGAATTGTTCAACGATCTCGACGGCTCGATGGATTCGCGCGAGGACGATTTCGAGAAGAAGGCGGAAGACCCGAAATTCGTCGGCTTCCATCGGCTCGAGAAGGGCCTGTTCACCGACAAATCGACCGCCGGCTTGACGCCGATCGCGGACAAGCTGATGGCCGATGCGCTCGACCTGCAGAAGCGCATCGACGGCCTCACCGTGGCCCCGAAGGACGTTGTTGGCGGAGCGGCCGACTTGATCGAAGAGGTCGCGTCCAAGAAAATCACCGGCGAAGAGGATCGCTACAGCCGCACCGATCTCTGGGATTTCCAGGCGAACGTGGACGGCGCGCAAAAGATCGTCACGCTCCTCAATCCGCTGATCGTGAAGCAGGATCCCAAGCTCAGCGCACGTCTGCATGACAATTTTGCCAAGGTCGACGTCATACTGGCCAAATACAGGACCAAGGACGGAGGGTTTGAGAGCTATGAGAAGCTCTCGGACCACGACCGCACCGCGTTCAAGGGGCCTGTCACGGCGCTCGCCGAGGATCTTTCCGCGCTGAAGGGCACGCTGGGCGTCGAGTGATGGCGCGCGAGCGAACCAAATGACGTCGGGTCAGGATCGGGGAGGTTGTCCGTTCTCGTCGACTTCATCGGAAGCCGACGAGAACCGGCGCGGGCTGCAACCTGCAAGGCGCGATCTTTTGCTGGGCCTGGCGGGCGGCGCCATTGGCTTGGGACTCGGCTCCCAGGCCCGGGCGACGCCGGCGGGCGCGCTGCTGTCCGGCGATGACGGCACGCAGGATTGTCAGCCGTTCTATGGCCTTCGTCAGTCAGGTGTGACGACGCCGCAGCCAGCCGCCGCGCTGATCGCGAGCTTCGACGTTCTGGCGGAGGACCGCGCCGGGCTCGAACGGCTGTTTCGAACCTTGACCGAGCGCATCGCTTTTCTGATGAAGGGCGGCGAGGCGGCGGCGTTGGACTCGCGCTACCCGCCGCCGGATTCCGGCCTCCTCGGGCCGATGGTGTTTCCCGACAATTTGACCGTGACCGTCGCGGTCGGCGCATCTTTATTCGACGACCGCTACGGACTGCAGAAAGCCAGGCCGACACGGCTCATCTCCATGGAGCAGTTTCCCAACGACGCGCTCGAGGCGCATCTCTGCCATGGCGATGTCGTGCTGCAATTCTGCTCGAACACCGCAGAAACGAACATTCACGCCCTGCGCGACATCCTCAGGCGTACCCCGGACGTCCTCGCGCTGCGCTGGAAGATCGACGGCTTTCTGCCTCCCCATACGATCAAGAAGCTCGGCAAGGAGACCGTCCGCAACCTGCTCGGATTCAAGGACGGCACCGCCAATCTCGAGGCCAGCGACGAGACGCTGATGAACACGATCGTGTGGGCGTCGCCGAACGCCGACGAACCCGTTTGGACGTCAGGGGGGACCTATCAGGTGATCCGCGTCATCCGCATGTTCGTTGAGCACTGGGATCGCACCGCATTGGTCGAGCAGCAGCAGATTGTCGGCCGCGAAAAGGCGAGCGGCGCGCCGCTCACATACGCCAACGAACACGACGCGCCCGACTATGCGGCCGATCCCAAAGGCAAGCGCATACCGCTCACCGCCCACATTCGCCTCGCCAATCCGCGCACGCCCGGGACTGAGACCAGCCGGATCCTCCGCCGGGGCTACAATTATTCGCGCGGCCTGACCGACGCCGGCCAGCTCGACATGGGGTTGCTGTTCGTCTGCTTTCAGGCCGATCTCGCCGCAGGCTTTCTCGCCGTGCAATCGCGTCTCAACGGCGAGCGGCTGGAGGAATATATCAAGCCCGTTGGCGGCGGATATTTCTTTGTCCTGCCGGGCGTCCAGTCGAGGGACGATTTCTTCGCCGAAGGTCTCCTGCGCGCGGCGGCGTAGACCCGACCTCAGCGCCGGGCGCGCGGCCTGCGGTTCGGCCATTTGACGATCCGGCGCGGCCAGTGTTCGGGCGGAATATCGCTCTCGCTGGCCGACACCCGGCCGCGCACCGAGACGCCGGCCTCATGCACGCTGTCGGGCGAACCCGAAACCAGCGGATGCCAATCGGGCAGGTCCTGCCCTTTGGCCACCAGTCGATAGGCGCAGGTGACCGGGAGCCAGCTTAAATTGCGAACCACGTCCGCCGTCAGCCGCACGCAATCGGGAACCTTCCGGTGACGGCGCGGATAGTCAATGCACCGGCACGTCTTGCCGTCGAGCAACTTGCAGCCGATGTCCGTGAAGTGAATCTCGCCCGTATCTTCGTCCTCGAGCTTGACCAGGCAGCAGCGGCCGCAGCCGTCGCATAGGCTTTCCCATTCGGCGACACTCATCTCGTCGAGCGTCTTCGTGCGCCAGAATGGCTGAGCCTGCTCGTCTTTCGCCGTCAAACCCTTCATCCGCTTGAGCGCCGCAAGCGCCTGCCCGCCGGGGCGAGCGTCGTTGAACACTAAGTTAGGTTTGATCCATAAGCCAATCTCGGACGTTTTGGCGAATGGACTTTCCCTGGCGCGGGCGCGAGAAGTGCGCCGCACCCTCAAAGGAGATATGGAAATCGCCACGCCGGACGGCAAAAACGCGACCACGCTCGTCATTTCACATCCCGCTTGCCTCGCGCACGACATGGGCGAGGGCCATCCCGAGCGGCCCGACCGCTTGCGCGCGATCGAACGCGCGCTCGAGAGCGAGGCGTTTCAGATGCTGGCGCGCGATTCCGCGCCGCGCGCCGATCTCGCCGCGATCGCCCGCGTCCATCCCCAGGACTACATCGAGGCCATCCGCGCGGCTGCGCCTGGCCATGGCCGGGCCGCTCTCGACGCGGACACGTTCATGTCGCCGGGCTCGTTCGAGGCCGCGCTTCGCGCCGCGGGGGGGGCCATCTTCGCCGTCGACGAGGTGATGGGCGGCAAGGTTCGCAACGCGTTCGTCTCGACCCGCCCGCCCGGACATCACGCGGAGGTCGCGACCCCGATGGGGTTCTGCTTCTTCAACAACGCCGCCATCGCCGCTAGGCACGCACAGAAAGCGCATGGCGCGGAGCGCGTTGCGATCATGGATTTCGACGTCCATCACGGCAACGGCACCCAGCACATTTTTTGGGACGATCCGAGCGTGATGTACGCTTCGACCCACCAGATGCCGCATTATCCCGGCACCGGGGCGCTCAGCGAGCGGGGCGAGCACAACCAGATCGTCAACGCGCCGTTGCGGTCGGGCGACGGCGGCGACGCCTTCCGCGAGGCCATGGAGAGCGCGATCCTGCCGCGCCTAGAAGCGTTTTCGCCCGACCTTGTGATCATCTCGGCCGGCTTCGACGCGCATAGGCGCGATCCGCTCGGCAATCTCAACCTGGTCGAGGCCGACTTCGCCTGGGCGACGCGGAAGCTCATGGGAGTCGCGCGCAAGCATGCCCGTGAGCGCGTCGTGTCGGTGCTGGAAGGCGGCTACGACCTCGAAGGGCTCTCAAGATCAGTCGCCGCGCATGTGACGGCGCTGATGGAGGGGTGAGCCGAAGCACCCCTCCGCGCGCGCTTTCGGCGTCAGGCGAGGCGCAACGACCGGCTGCGACGTCCCGCGACGAGGACGATCCCCGCAAATCCCAGCATCATCATCGCCCAGGTTGAGGCTTCCGGGACCTGCGCGACCGGGAAATTCGCGTCGATGTCGGTGTTGGGCGTGGTCTCGAACCCGTAGCGTTCAAGATCGCCCCCGGCGAATTGCGCAAATCCGTAGAAGGTGTTGTCCCCAACCATGTAGCGAAGGCCGAGGAAACTGTCCGACGACGAGTAGGGGATGTCCGTCGCGGTCGCGAAACCCGCGTAGGAGCCGAACTGGTCCGGCCCGAAGAGCACGTCCGAGCCGCCGCGCATGTCCGTGAAGAACGTGCTCGGCTCGACGGGAATGCCAAGAAATCCGCCAAAGCTCGAAACTTCGGCCGTGCCCGTCGTCGAAACGAAGGTGTCGGCGAAGAGCCCGCTCGTTGGGTAACTGAGAGAAAACTGATCCGCCGCCGACGGGCCAAATGTAAACGGTGTTCCGGATGACAGATAAACGGGTCCACCGAGAACAACAGCGGCGGAAGCTGGAGCCGAAAGCAAAACGCTGACGGCGAGAATAGCTAGAATTTTTTGCATGTGGGGGGCGCCTTCGTTACGTGAGGGTACATTGCAATACGTTTGGATTCGCCGCGGGATGCACGGAGAAGAAAAAATATTTCTGCTCCTGCGCCGCGAGGGCTCTCAGCCAGCAGACGGTCGTCGATCCGGCGTGAAGCGCGCAGCCCGCCGCGTCTATTCCAGCCTGTCGGCCTTGCGCAAAGCCGGGAAAATCCCGGCCCATACCAGAGTCACGAGGATCGCGCCGCAGCCGCCGAAAATCGCCGAGCCGACGGGCCCGAGCAGGCGCGCCATGCCGCCGGATTCGAATTCGCCCAGTTCGTTCGACGCGCCGATGAACAGGCTGGACACCGCGGAGACCCGCCCGCGCATGGAATCGGGCGTCACGATCTGCACCAGCGTCTGGCGCACGAATACCGAGACCATGTCGGCCGCCCCGAGCACCGCCAGGGCGAGCACGCTGAGGACCATCGAGCGCGACAGGGCGAACACCAGGGTGGAGAGCCCGTAGACCCCAACGGCCCCGAACATCTTCAGCCCCACACGCGATTTCAGCGGCCGCGCGGCCAGAACGAAGCCGGTGACGAGCGCGCCGATCGCAGGCGCCGCGCGCAGGATCCCGTATCCTTGCGGCCCCACATGCAGGATGTCGCGCGCATAGACCGGCAACAAAGCCGTCGCGCCGCCGAGCAGGACGGC
>DATCEJ010000474.1:0-11763 GCA_036510135.1 Roseiarcus sp.
CACCATCCTCGCCGCAGAGCGGACAGGACGGCGTGCTTACGCGATCGAACTCGATCCAGGCTATGTCGATACCGCTGTCGAGCGCTGGCAGCGCATGACACGCCAGCCGGCCGTTCATGCAAACGGCAAGACCTTCGACGAGATGCGGTCCGAGCGTTTCGCCAGGGTCGAAGAGGACGCGGATCAATGAGCCGCGCTGCGACCGACGCGGCCAAGCCGCGCTGGGCGAAACGCCCGCGCCGTCGATCGGGTCGCTCACAAAGCACGCTCGAGATCATCGAGGGCCTTCTGGGCCGCCCGGTCCCTGTCAGCGTCAATGGCGAACAGACCCAGGCGTCCGCTTTGCAGGCGATCATGTTGCAGCTTGTGCAGAAGGTCTTAGCCGGCAGCACGCGCGCGTCTCGAACATACCTTCAATACCAGGAGTTCGCCGCCCGACGGTCGACCAAAACGACCGAGTTGCATTTCGACGACGAGCAAGATGGCCGTGCCGCAGGGATCGCACTCAAAGAGAGAGACCATGAGTGACGGCAAAGTGGGCTACGGTAATCCGCCCAGGGGGTCGCGCTTTCGGGCCGGGGTCTCGGGCAACCCGAAGGGCCGTCCGAAGCGCGAAGAGTCGTCGGTTGCCGAGCGCATCAAGAGTTTGCTCGACACACCAATCGAGTATCGAGAGGGTGGCAGAATCAAGGTCGCGACCCATCGGGAGATTGCTCTCAGAAAGGTCGTTGACAATGCCGTCAGCGGCGATCTTGGCGCCGCCGCTTTGGTCCTTAGGATCGTGGGCCGCGCCGAGCGCCTTAGCGGTTCTAGCGTCGACCACATTCTCGTCAAGAACTGGCTGCCCGACTACTCTGATCAAACGGCGAGCCAGAAAGCCGCCGATGTGGCCGCTGGCCGCAATGGGGCGCCTGCAGAACGCCCACTAGCCTCCGAGGACTGATCGAGATTTTTGCGCGATGTCCGCCCTATCTTCAGCTCGCGCGCCCGTCATAACGCTCCCGCGGTTGCATGAGGGGCAGTGGCAGGCCTTTTGGGCCTTACGGGCTCACCGTTTCAAAGCGCTTCGTTGCGGGAGGCGATTCGGTAAGACGGAGTTCGCGAAGGCCTGGATAGGGCAAGGGCTCGTGCAAGGGGAAGTGTGCGCGTGGTTTGCCCCGCAGCACATGACTTCCCATGAGGTCCATCGCGACTTGACGACAATGTTCGAGCCCTTTCTAGAATCGAGTTCGAGGACGCCCCCCGTCATCCGCCTCCCCAATGGCGGCCGCCTCGACTTCTGGTCGTTGGAGAATTCTATTGTTGGTCGCGGTCGGGGGTATCAGCGCGTCGTGATTGACGAGGCCGCCTTCACCAAAGACGGCGACAACCGATCTGAAGATTCCATGATGGCGCACTGGGAAAAGGGCATCAAACCCACCCTGTTCGACTACGGCGGCGAGGCGCTGGTCTGCTCGAACTCGGCAGGCAGGAACCCGGACAATTTCTTTTACAACATTTGCACGGACCCCCAATACGGATTCCATGAATTTCATGCGACGACTCTTGATAACCCGCTCCTTCCGAAACGCGCCGGCAATGAAAGCGTTGAGGCTTGGAACGTGCGCCGTGCGCTGTTTCACGACGATCTGCGCAAGGGCAACGACCCGCTTGTCTACGCCCAAGAATATCTCGCCGAGTTCGTCGATTGGTCGGGCGTCGCCTTCTTCAGCCGCGAGAAGCTGCTCTTTGACAACCAACCGCTTCCCCTTCCAGCCCGATGCGACGCCGTCTTCGCGGTCATCGACACCGCCTCCAAGACCGGAACCGACAATGACGCCACGGCGGTGACGTTCTTCGCGGTCGACCGCGTCGGTAGAATCCCGCTTTTGATCCTGGACTGGAATATCGTCCAAATCGAGGGCGCGTTCCTTGAGACATGGTTGCCCGAGGTGTTTGCGACACTCGAAGAGCTGGCGCGACTTTGCCATGCTCGCGGCGGTTCGATCGGCGCCTTTATCGAGGACAAGAACTCGGGAACGATTCTCCTGCAGCAAGCTCTACGACGACAAATGCCCGCGCGCGCGATTGACTCTAAACTTACTGCGATGGGCAAGGATGAACGGGCGATTTCTGTGTCCGGTTATGTGCATCGTGAATCGGTCAAGTACACGGACCGAGCCTTCGGGAAGACGGTCATCTACAAGCGACGCTCAAGAAACCATCTTCTTGATCAAGTCGAGAGCTTTCGCGTCGGTGACCGAGGCAGCGACCGCGAGGACGACCTTCTCGACACCTTTTGCTATGGCATCGCGCTAGCGTTGGGGAATAACGAAGGCTTCTGATTCAAGTGAGCAGAACCTTGACGGATGACTAGCGATGCTCGCCGCCATTCGCCGCGTCCTCAAAGCTTACAATCAACCATTGGCGGGTTTGGCCTCCAGGCGCTCGAGTACGGTGAGAACGTCACGACCATGCTCTTCGACGCGCCGAAAGCTCATCATTTCGAATCCCCTCAGCTCCGCCACGAACTAGCCCGTTGAAAAGATCACGCTTGCCGGACGCGAGTCAGGATTTCGTGCGCGACCCTTCCATGGAATCCCGGCGTCGAGCTTGGTAAACGTGGCCGGTGGCGCTCAAGCGTCTGGACCTATCCCGGCGCTTCATCGCTCGGCTCCGACGCGCGTCGCGGCCTCAAGGCCATCCTACCGTCAAGCCGACCGCCATGCTTGAGGGCGCTCTTCTCGACCTCACCGATCGCGGCGACATGGTCATCGATTCGTTCCTCGGTTCCGGCTCGACCCTCATCGCCGGCGAGAAGACCGGCCGGATGGGCCGAGGCGTGGAGCTGGACCCGCTCTATATCGACGTGACCATCCGCCGCTACGAGGCCGCGACGGGCAACCTGGCGGTTCTCGTCGAGACCGGCGGGACCTTCGAGGCAGTAGCTGCGCTTCAGAAGAGCTCTCCACTTTCCCAAGGCAAGTGCACCCGGTGCCAGCCGGTTTCGGCGCCGGGTTGAAACCGATATTCCGTCATCCGCCCATGCGGCTCGCCGATATGGACCAAAGGCTCGGCTCGGTGGCTTTGCGACATCCGGTTTTCCCTTCAAGGATCGCCCAGCCGCATTTGCGCCCTGCGGCCGACGGTATTTTCCGGCTTTACAAGGTTCTGCGCGTTTGCAACCGTGTTGGCGGGATTGCGCGGAGAGGCCGATGACGCTCCTGAACTGCGACATGGGTGAGAGTTATGGCATCTGGCGCTTAGGGGACGACCGCCACATCATGCCGGCCATCAACATCGCCAATGTCGCCTGCGGGTTCCACGCGTCCGACTTCAATCACATGCGCGCCACAGTGCAACTGGCCAAGGCCCACAACGTCAAGGTCGGCGCGCATCCGTCGCTGCCGGACCGACAGGGCTTCGGGCGCCGCGAAATGAAGATCGGCCGCGAGGAGCTCGCCAACTGCCTGATTTACCAGATCGGCGCGCTGAAAGGGTTTCTCGAGGCCGAGGGTATGCCGCTCAACCACATCAAGCCGCATGGGTCTCTCTATGGGATGGCGGCGCGCGATCCGGAAATGGCGCACGCGGTCTGCGATGCGGCGGACGTATTCAAGACGCCTCTGCTCGGAATGATCGGCACCGAGCATGAAAAGGTCTACACGGCTCGCGGCCATGGGTTCCTAGCTGAGTACTATGTGGATCTGGACTACGCCGACGATGGCAAGCTCATCATTACCCGCGAACATTCGGCTGTCGATCCCGACGAGGCATCGAACCGCGCCGTTCGGGCGCTGCGCGAGGGCGTGACGCGATCCGTCGGCGGAAAGGATATAAAAGTTCGAGCAGACACGATCTGCGTGCATTCGGACACCCCGGGCGCTCATCTAGTCGCGCAGGCGGTGCACGATCGTTTGGTGAGCGAGGGCTTCATAGCGCCTCGCTCCAAGAAGCACTGACCTTCCGGCTGGGGTAAGTCACCATGGCGAGCAAGACGTTCGAGGCCCCGATACCGGGCACCTTCTTTCGCAAATCGGCGCCGGATAAGCCGCCGTTCAAGGGGGAAGGCGACAATGTCGCGGTTGGCGACACCGTGGGGCTCATCGAGGTGATGAAGACATTCACGCCGGTGATTGCGGAGGCAGCCGGTCGCCTGTTGGCGTTCCATGCGGAAAACGAGGACCCAGTGATGGCCGGCCAGCCGCTCTACGACCTCGACGTCTGAGCGCGCGATGCCGATTAGGACGCTGTTTGTCGCCAATCGCGGGGAGATCGCCGTCCGCATCATACGCGCCGCGAAGGCGCTCGGCATGCGGACCGTCCAAGCGGCCAGCTCCGCTGACCGGGAGATGCTGGCCGCGCGGATGGCGGACGAAGTCGCCGAGGTCGGACCACCGCACGCCGCAAAATCCTACCTGAACAAAGAGGCCGTTGTCGCCGCCGCCGTCGCGAGTGGCGCCGACGCCGTCCATCCAGGCTACGGCTTCCTGTCGGAGAACGCGGACTTCGCCGCAATGGTGGAAGGCGCTGGGCTTGTATTCGTTGGACCGCGACCCGAGACGATCCGGGCCATGGGCGACAAGGCCGTGGCGCGCGAGATAGCCGCGCGAGCCGGGGTCCCCCCTGTGCCGGGCTCCAATGGACGCATCGAGGGTGCGGGCGCGGCCCGCGAGGCGGCTGAAGCCATCGGCTATCCGCTGATGATCAAGGCGGCCGCCGGCGGTGGCGGCCGCGGAATCCGCATTGCCGCGTCCTCCGCGGAGCTCGAGGCCCAAATCCCGCAGGCGAGCGCTGAGGCGCTCGCCGCGTTTGGGGACGGAGGCCTTTACCTTGAGCGTTTCGTTCCGCGCGCCCGCCATATCGAGGTTCAGGTCCTCGGCGACGGAGAAGCTGCGATCCATCTCTACGAGCGCGAATGCTCGCTGCAGCGCCGCCGTCAAAAGGTTTGGGAGGAGGCGCCCGCGATCTGCCTCTCACCCGAGCGGCGCGAAGCGCTGTGCGCCTCCGCGGTGCGGCTTGCGAAAAGCGTGGGCTACCGCGGCGCCGGCACGCTGGAATATCTCTACGATGAGACGACCGGCGACTTCTATTTCATCGAGATGAACACCCGTATCCAGGTCGAGCACCCCGTGACAGAGATGATCACCGGCGTCGATCTCGTTCAGTCCATGCTTCTTATCGCGGGCGGAGAGTCGCTCCCCTACCGCCAAACCGACATCGCTTGTCGCGGCCACGCGATCGAAGTTCGCATCAACGCCGAGGACCCCGCCAAGCAATTCATGCCTGCGCCCGGCTGCGTCGTTCGCTTTCGCCCGCCCGAGGGCGAAGGCGTCCGTTTCGACACGATGTTGTATGAGGGCTATGTCGTGCCGCCCTTTTACGATAGCCTTCTCGGCAAGTTGGTCGTTGCCGGCGACAGCCGGGAGGAGGCGCTCCGTCGCCTGCGAACCGCGCTGCGGAACCTCTCGATCGAAGGATTGGCGACGACGCGCGGGCTACACCTCGCGCTTCTCGACGTCGAAGACGTTCGAAACGGCGCCGTCCATACGCGCTGGTTGGAGGATTGGCTGCCTTCGAACCTGCCGGCGATCGGCCGGGCCGCTTGAGATGTCGGAGGAACGATGGGGATGGAGACCAGATATTCGTTCGGGGGCGACGATCACATCTTCGTCGAGGTCGACGAGGAAATGTCTCTCGACGCCTTCTTCAAATCCCTGTCGATGACCAACGCGGTGCGCGAGAGCCGGATTAATGGCGTCACGGAAATCTGCCCCGCCAACGCCTCTTTCCAAATCCGCTTCGACCCCAACCTTATCAGCCCCAACGACATGCTTGCCGAGCTCAAGCGCCTCGAGTCGGCGGCGGCAAAGAGCGACCATACGCTGTCAAGCCGCATCCTCGAGGTTCCGGTCTACTACAACGATCCCTGGACGCACGAAGCGCTGATGCGCTTTCGCGAGCGGCACCAGGACCCGACAGGCACCGACCTCGAATACGCCGCCCGCATCAATGGCTACGGCGGCGTCCAGGATTTCATCGACGCGCATTCGGGCGCGCCATGGTTCGTCTCGATGGTCGGCTTCGTCGCGGGATTGCCATTCATGTATCAAATGGTCGAGCGGGAAAAGCAGATTGAGGTCCCGAAATACCTGCGGCCGAGGACCGACACGCCGAAGCTCACCGTCGGCCATGGCGGCTGTTTCGGGTGCATCTATTCCGTTCGCGGCGCCGGCGGGTATCAGCTCTTCGGCATCACGCCGATGCCCATCTATGACCCCAAACAGGAGATCTCGTACCTCCGTGACTTCATGATCTTGTTCAAGCCTGGCGACATCGTGAAGTTCAAGCCGGTGGATCGCGACGGCTACGACGCGGCGGTTGAACTCGTAAACGCCGGACGGTTCGAGCCGACGATGCGGCCCGTGACCTTTTCACTCGATGAGTTTCACGCAAGTCCCGCTACGACCAACAAAAAACTCCTTGGGGTGCTTCATGGCGCTTGAGATCCTGAAGCCTGGACTCTCCACAACCGTTCAGGATCTCGGCCGGCCGGGCTACTACCATCTCGGCATCCCGGAATCCGGCGGGATGGACAAATTTTCGCTTGCCGCCGCGAATTTGCTGGTAGGCAACCCCGAGGGTGCGGCCGCGCTCGAGGCGGTGTTTCAGGGGCCGGAGATCCGCTTCGACCGCGACGCCGTCGTGGCTGTGTGCGGAGCGCACATGCCGCCCAAAGTGAACGGCGCCGAGCAACCCAGCTGGACCTCTTTCGCGGTGAAGTCTGGCCAGACACTGTCATTCGGCTTCCTCAAATCGGGGGCGCGCGCCTATATCGCCGTCGCTGGCGGCGTCGACGTGCCTCTCGTGCTGGGCTCGCGTTCCACCTACCCGCTCGGTGCGCTCGGCGGCTTCGAGGGCCGCGCTCTAAAAGCCGGCGATCGCATGAAAGTGGGCGACCAATCCCGGGATGCGAAGCCCGGCCGGAGCGTGCGCCCCAACCTGCGTTTCGAGGTTGGGGGAGCGCCCGAACTGCGCGTGCTCGGCGGCCTCTACTGGCATCGTCTGACGGAAGAGGCGGGCAGCACCTTTTTCGAGGACGTTTGGAAGGTTGCGCCGGAGGCCGATCGGATCGGATATCGCTTCCGCGGCGGCCGCGCGCTCGCATTCGTGCCCAGAAAGCCGCCATTCGGCGCGGGGTCGGACCCTTCCAACATCGTCGACAGCTGCTACCCATACGGATCGATTCAGGTTCCCGGAGGCACAGAACCCATCGTCCTTCACCGCGACGCCGTGTCGGGCGGCGGCTATTTCATGCTTGGAACCGTCATCTCGGCCGACATGGACCTCATCGGCCAGTTACAGCCGCACCAGCCGACGCGCTTCGTCAAGGTCGATATGGATACGGCCTTGAAAGCGCGAGCGGAGCGGAAAGCCATGGCGGGTCAGGTGAAGGAGAGCCTTTCCTGAATGCCGACGAGCCGAGTGCGACAAGGGACTAAAAGAGTCGAGCTACGCTTCAGTGAGGAGGAGATAACATGAAAATGCTCGCATTCGCAGTTTTCGCAGGCGCCGCGACGCTCGCGACGGCCGTGCCCGTGTCAGCAGCCGAGTGGTTTCCATACACGGCCGAGGAGGTCACTCCGCCTTTTGATCCTAACGGCAAGGTCTCGCCGGTCGAGTACACGCCGCTCGAGAAGGCGTCGAAGCCGTGGAAGATTTGCGTGTCCTTTCCTCATATGAAGGACGCCTACTGGCTCGGGGTCGACTACGGTGTGGTCGAGGAGGCGAAGCGCCTCGGCGTCTCGATGAACCTTGTCGAGGCCGGCGGCTACACGGAGCTCAACAAACAGATTTCCCAGATCGAAGACTGCGTGGCGAACGGCGCGCAGGCGGTGGTCATCGGCGCCATCTCCGCAGACGGCCTGAACAATCTCGTCAAGGAGTTGCACGAGAAGAAGATTCCGGTCATCGACGTGATCAACGGCATCAATTCGCCCGACATCTCGGCAAAGTCGCTCGTCTCCTTCTACACCATGGGCCATACCACCGGTGAATATCTCGCCGAGAAGCATCCGGCTGGATCGCCGCCGGTTAAGGTCGGTTGGTTCCCCGGTCCGGCCGGCGCCGGCTGGGTCGAGGCCGCCAACAAGGGCTTCATGGACGCCGTGAAGGGGACCGCCGTCGAAGTGCTCCCGCCTAAATATGGCGACACCGGCAAGGAAGTGCAGCTCAAGCTCGTCGAGGACGTACTGCAAGCCAACCCGGACATCAAATATATCGCGGGAACTGCGGTCACCGCCGAGGCCTCGATCGGATTGCTGCGCGAGCGCGGCCTGATCGATAAGATCGGCCTTCTCGCCTTCTATATGACACCTGGCGTCTACGATGGGATCGAACGCGGCTTCATCACTGCGGCACCCGCGGACTCCATGGTCATCCAAGGCCGCATCGCGATCGACCAGGCGACGCGTCTTCTCGAAGGCAGGGACCTCGTCAAGCACGTGGGGCCGAAGATCTTTGTCGTCGACAAGTCGAACCTGAAGACTGTGCCGCACGATAACATTCTGCCGCCGAACGACTTCAAGGCCGTATTCAAGGTCAACTGAGGACGTTCATCCCTCCTGGACGTCGGCCCTTGGGTCGGTGTCCCTTTATTTCCCCGGTCATGGCCGATCTTCAAAAACCGATTGTCGAAGGACGCGGCCTCACCAAGCGCTATCCGGGCGTCGTTGCGCTCGACCATGTGGACTTCGCCCTTGAAGCGGGCGAGGTTCATGTGCTGTTCGGCGAGAACGGCGCGGGCAAATCCACTCTGATCTCGATCCTCGCCGGCGCCATGACCCCAACCAGCGGCTCGGTTGAAATCGCCGGCGAACCTGTGACGGTTTTCACGGTGCGGAACGCCCGCAAGCTCGGCGTCTCGGCAGTGTTCCAGGAATTCTCCCTCGTCCCCACTCAAACCGTGCTCGAGAATCTCGTGCTCGGCGAAGAGCCGGCGTTTGCCGGCTTCCTTCGGCGGGGCGAGGGACGCCGTCGAGCCGAAGCGCTATTCGCCGCGCTCGAGCGCGGAATTGATCTCGACAGGACCGTCTCGCAACTGTCGCGCGGCGAGCAGCAGCTTGTAGAGATCGCCAAGGCGATGCGGAGCGACTTGCGTGTCCTCATCCTGGACGAGCCGACCGCATCGCTGACCGATCGCGAGACGGAAATATTGTTTGGACTCATAGCGCGCCTCAAGGCCAAAGGCGTAGGCGTCATCTACATCTCCCATCGCATTCACGAGTTCCAACGGATCGCGGACCGGATCACCGTGCTTCGGGACGGACGCCGTCTCGGCACGGTTCCTGCCGCGGGATTGTCGGAGGAGGAGCTGCTCGCCATGATGACCGGGCGCGTCATGGGCGCCATCTATCCCCAAATCGGCCGTCCAGGCGGCCCCGAAGTTCTCAGGGTCGAAGGACTCAGCGCCGCTGGCGTCGCATGCGCGAGCTTTGCGATCCGGGCGGGCGAAGTGACTGGATTCGCAGGCCTCGTCGGCTCAGGCAAATCCCGGGTCTGGCGCGCAGTGATGGGCCTCAACCGCACGCTTGCCGGCAAGGTCCTCCTCAACGGCAAGGACATGACGGGCGCGCGAACGTATGCGGTCATCGCGGCAGGCGTGCATTACCTTCCGCCTGATAGAAAGAACGAAGGACTGGTGCTGGCCTCAAGCGCGTCCGACAATATTGCGCTTGGCATGCTCGGGACCGGCAGTCTACGCGGTCGGCGCGCGGTCGAGGCGATTGCTGGAATTGCCAAGGCGGTTGGCCTCGATCCGCACCTGCTTCGCCGCCTCGTGTCTCAGCTCTCGGGCGGCAATCAGCAGAAGGTTCTGTTCGGCAAGGGTTTCGGCCGCGACTATGCGCTGTACGTGTTCGACGAGCCGACTGTGGGCGTCGACATGGGCACGAGGGCGCAGCTCTATCGTGTGATCAAGTCGCTCGCAGAGGACGGGAAAGCGGTGGTCGTGATCTCTTCGGATCTGCAAGAGGCGATGAATCTCTCACACCGCCTGTTGGTTTTCTCCGCGGGCCAGATCAGCGCCGAGCTCGAGGGCGACGAGATCAACGAGGGGGCGGTGCTCCCGCACTTCTTCGAGCGCAAAAAGGACGCCGCATGAGCGTCGAGACGACAGCCTCCGTTCGCACCAACTTTGGCGCCGTCCGTGCTGCGAAGCTAGTGCTCATGCGCGTGGGCGTGCTTCCGTTCTTTCTTGTCGCCGCGCTCGTGGTCTTCACCCTCGCCTCGTCACAATTCCTCACCGCGCAGAACATCGTCAATGTCGCGCGTCAGTCGGTCTATCTGGTGCTCGTGTCGCTCGGTCAGATGATCGTATTGCTGACAGGCGGGTTCGATCTCGCGGTCGGAACGACAATCGCTCTCACTTCGGTCATCTCGGCGATGACCATGATCTCGGTCATGGCCGCCATTCCCGATTCCGTCGGGCTCATCATCGCCGCGGGCTGCCTAGGCGCTATGGCGGTTGCGCTCCTGATCGGCCTCATCAATGGGACCGGAGTGGCGGCCTTCGGGGTTTCCCCCTTCATCATGACGCTGGGCGTACAGTCGGTGAGCGCCGGAGTCGCCCTGTTTCTCACGGGCGGCGTGCCCGTGACCGGCTTCCCGCACGCGTTCGGAGACACGTTCGGCTTTGGCCGCATTTTCGGCGTGCCGGTTACCGTCGCCATCGCCATCATAGCGATCGCCGTCGTTGCGGTCTTTCTCTACGGGACCCGCTTCGGGCGCCACCTCTACGCGGTCGGCGGCAATGTGAAAGCGGCGAAGCTTTCCGGCATCAACACCACTTCGACCTTGTTGATCGCCTATGCCGCGAGCGCCCTGCTCGCTTCCATCGACGGCTTGCTGCTGACGGCGCGAGTCGAATCGGGTGAGGCCAATCTCGGCGGAACCATCGCGCTCCAATCGATCGCCGCCTGCGTCATCGGCGGCGTGTCCCTCCGCGGCGGCATCGGCCGGGTTGAAGGCGTGGTGCTCGGCGCCTTCTTCATCGTGCTTATCCAAAACGGCATGGACCTCATGCAGATCGGCTCCTACATGCAGATGGTCCTGCTTGGCGTGCTGCTCATAATGGCCGTCATCGTCGACCAGATCCGCTACCGACTGCTTGTTGGGGTGAATTGACGGTCTCTCTGCCGCCGTGGGCCGCAATCGGAGGCATTGCCGGCTCTGCGTCGGCCGCAGTCGATCAGCGGGCGGCGCGCAACTTCCGCTCAGGGCAATTTGACCCGTCCGCAGCGCCATTGGGGAACGACCGCTATTTGCGCATTCTGGCCGAAGACCGGAGTCGACAGATTGTGTTCTCTAATGGGTCAATGGGGAGCTCTTCTAGGTGTCGACGCCTTGGGATGCCTGTGTTCTCTGCGCTAGCGTTAGGCTCCTTTCTGCGACGGGATCCTAAGCTGAGATCACGACGAAGGTCCTTTCCTCTTCCCCGAAATCGAGAGGCGGCCAGGCGAAAGGAAAGTCCTCCGCCGAGGGCGGCCTTGAGCGGGCGAGAGAATCCCCCAAGCGGCGATCCACCTCGAGATCTCGCCGCGCCCGCGATGGCCATCGGTTCGATTCCCCTCAGCTCCACCAGGAAGTCCCTGATCAGCGACGGTGGTTTCCAAGGCTCTGAAATCTCGCGACCCTTTAACGGGTTAGCACCGTCGAGCGCGGTCTGCGACGGCGATTTGGCGGTCAGGCCGCCTTTGGGCTTGGACGCGGCGGCGAGTCTCTAGC
>DATCEJ010000475.1:0-11760 GCA_036510135.1 Roseiarcus sp.
AGTCGTCATTCCGGGGATGCGGCGATCCTCAACCGTCTTGATGTGATCCAGAAATGTCACGCCCATCGCCGAGTCTCCTGCTCCGGCGACTTGAATCCATTTCCCCCCTCAGCGCATTAACGATTCATGACTCCGCCCTGCTATCACGGCCCCCTCGCCTTGCTATCCCAGCCTCGCTGCACTAGACGAAAAGCGCTTGTCCACCGAGGGTTTTCGGGCGGTCAAGTCTTTCCCTCACACCGGCGATCGTGGTTAAGCTTCCCTCTCTCGACCAATTCAACCGCATCGTCGTCAAGGTCGGCTCATCGCTCCTGGTCGACGGCGCGCTCGGAGCCGTGAGGCGCGAGTGGCTGGAAGCGCTCGTCTCGGACATTGCCGGGCTCCATGCGCGCGGCGCGAGCGTGATCGTAGTATCCTCTGGCGCGATCGCGCTTGGCCGCACGGTAGCGGCGCTGCCAAAAGGAGCGCTGAGGCTTGAGGACAGCCAGGCTTCCGCGGCAATCGGACAGATTGCGCTCGCCAGCGAGTGGTCGCGCGCCCTTGCTCAACACAGCATTGTCGCGGGTCAGGTGCTCTTAACCTTACAGGACACGGAAGAACGCCGCCGCTATCTCAATGCACGCGCGACGCTCGGCCGTCTCTTCACTATGCGCGCAATCCCGATCATCAACGAGAACGACACGGTCGCAACGAGCGAGATCCGCTACGGCGACAATGATCGTCTTGCGGCACGCGTCGCCACCATGACGAGTGCGGACCTTTTGATTCTTCTCTCCGATGTCGCTGGGCTTTATGATTCGCCGCCTCATCGCAACGCGCAAGCGCGATTGCTTCCCGTCGTCGAGCGCGTGACGCCCGAGATCGAAGCGATGGCCGGCGGCGCGGCGTCCGAACTGTCGCGGGGCGGCATGCGCACCAAGATTGAGGCCGCCCGCATCGCCACGTCGGCCGGCGCGCACATGGTGATCACCGACGGACGCATTCCGCATCCAATCACCCGCACCGCGGAAGGCGGCGGCTGCACCTGGTTCCTGACCACGTCGAATCCGGTCGCGGCGCGCAAGGTTTGGATCGGCGGATCGCTTGAACTTAAAGGAGCGGTGTTTGTCGATGCTGGCGCTGTGGCGGCGCTAGCCCGCGGCAAAAGCCTGCTGCCGGCTGGGGTTACGCGAGTCGAAGGCGTGTTTGCGCGTGGCGATTGCGTCGCCATCCGCGACGAGCGTGGGGCCGAGATCGGGCGGGGGCTCATTGCCTATGACGCGCTGCATGCCGAGCGCATCCGCGGCCGCAATTCCCGCGACATCTCTCATATCCTGGGGACGGCTGGGCGCGCCGAAATGATCCATCGCGACGACATGGCGCTTTCCGCACTCTGAGGCGTGACGCTGGGGCGTCGGTTCCTGTGGCCTTCAGGGCAACGCCCGCCGCGCATAAGCTTGGACATGGGCTCCCCCGTCCAACGTCGCTCTCGGCGGATCTCTGTGCCGCGCCCGGCGCGCCGCGGCCGCATGAAGATCCGCACCCCCCTTATAGTCCGCTCGCGCTCCTCGCGTGGCAACGTGACGATGCCGTCTAGGCTCGGCGCAGAGATTTCTATCCACTCACGCAGCTATCTACAACACCTTCAACGTCCAGCGCCATCTCACGACGAGGCAGACCCATAGAGCTCTCCGGTCTGCGGCGATGGGCACGTGGCGCGACGCAATCGCCGCCGCCTGATATTGCGTATCATCCAGACCTCTCGCACTCTTCGTCCGGCAACGTGTCAGAGCCTCCTATGCCGCCTGCCGCCCTTGCTCTGCCCTCGATGGCGGCCTCGAGCCCGCCGCCTGGTATGAATTGTTGAATGGCTTCGTCTTTCTGTGGCCCGGTCGCGAGCGCATGGAGCGACACCGGCGAGCCTGCGGGAGCGGTCCCAATTGATACTGACCTTCGATGCCATAGCTCTGCTCGATCGATTCGGGATGGGGCGTTTGTATCGCCCATCAATAGCGGCAACGCGGGCCGCAAGGCTGTTCGGCGCGACCACGACACGCTGGCGCCTTACCGGACCTGGCTCAAGCAGGGATGGCCGGCGGGTCACCGCACCCGACCACAGGCCGAATTCCTGTTTCGTTGCCGGCTGTCGGCCGAGGCGCCTCACTGAATTGAGTTTCCCCGGCCTGGCGATGGGCGCTCGGCGGATCTGCCAAGTCTCTATTGCGCGAGATACCCCCCGTCGATCACAAGCTCGGAGCCGGTCATAAAGCTGCTCTCGTCGCTGGCAAGGAAGAGCGCGCCATTGGCGATTTCGCGCGCCGTGCCCGCGCGCTTCATCGGCGTCGCGGCGACGACGAAAGCGTTGACTTCAGGCGCTTGCGCCCGCGTCAGCGGCGTATCGATGAAGCCGGGGTGCAGCGAATTCACCCTGACATTGTCCGCGACGTAGGTGATTGCGGCGTTCTTCGTCATGTTGCGGACCGCGCCCTTGGTCGCGTGGTAGGCGTGCGCGCCCGGAACCGCGGCGTTGCCCCAGATCGACGAAACATTGATGATCGACCCGGACTTCTGCTTTTGCATCGCCGGAACGACGGCGCGCATGCCGAGGAACACGCCCGTCTGATTGACTTGGACGACGCGCAGCCAGTCCTCCATCGTCAGTTCGTGGAGCGGCGCGTAAGCGATGATGCCGGCGTTGTTGACCAGCACGTCGACGCGGCCGTGCTTCGAAAGAATGTCGGAGATGACCCGCTTCCAGTCCTCCTCTTTGCCAACGTCGAGCACCACGCCTTCGACACCGGACGGATAGACCCCGGACGGATTGCTCGTGCTTCCGGCAATGACAACGGCGCCCTCTTCGGCGAAGCGCTCGACAATTCCAAGACCGATGCCACGCGACGCTCCGGTAACCAGAGCGACCTTGCCCTTGAGCCTCATTGCTTATCCTCCCGATGGTCCCAACAAAACCTCAACCGGCCGCAAACCGGGCCGGGCAAATGCGCCTTTTAGACATGAGTATTACGGTATGACAGTCATACGTCAACCGGGGTCCGCGACTCCGATCAACGACAAATTGGAACAGCGATGGCTCCGGGCGCCGCAAGCTACGAGTAGCGATCAGGACGCAAGCGCTCTGCCGAGCTTGGCGTATTCCATAATCGCAAGGTCGGCGGAGATGACGATGTGATGCTCGCAAGCCGTCCAGGCCGCCATCGGATCCCGCGACTGCGCTGCAGCGCCGATGATCGTCCCGAGCTCGGTGATCGAAGGCTCGATGCGATCCTCGTTGACGAAGGCAAAACGTCGGAACATTGCGATGCGCGCATGAATGCTCCGCAGTTGCTCGGTCAGGACTTCGTTGCCGGCGCCGCGCAAAAGCAACTCATAGAACTCCGCCTTGATCGCTTCGCGGCTGTCGATATCCCCCTTGCGATATTCTTTGTCGAGCCGGTCGCGAAGCTTGAGCAGCGCCCGACAATCCTGCGGTTTCGCATTCTCGGCGAACAGCTTGCCGACAAGTCCCTCGAGCGTTGCGCGCACCACGTAGATCGCCCGTATCTCCGAATCGGTCAGCGTGGTGACAATCGGGCCCATGTTTGGCCGGACGGTAATCAGACGCTCGGACTCCAGTTGTCGCAGCGCCTCGCGGATGACCGTGCGCGAAACGCCATAGGCCTCGCAAAGATTCGTTTCGATCAGACGCTGCCCGGGAGTCAGTTTGCCGCCCAATATGTCTTCGCGGATCACCCTGACGACCTGCTGACGCAGCGGCGCAGCGGTTCGGGCGATGACTGTGCTGACAACCATTTCGTTCCCCTGTTGCGCCGATCTTACCGTATTACGATAGCAGCCGGGCAGCGACACGAACTTGTTTAATTCGCACCGCTAAAAACTAAGGATGCCTTCGGCGGAGCTCAAGCCAACCTACGGCGCGGTCCACCAGCTGCGATCGTTCTCATAGCCGCGCTTCAAGAGCGCCGTGACGTTCTCGACATTCATGGGCGCAGGGTTATTGAGGACAAGACGGCTCGCCTTCAAGGACGAGCCCGCGACAGCGCCGAAATGCTCGGGCTTCACATCGATCGCATTCAGATCGAGCGGCGCGCCGACCGCAGCCAGCAATTCCTCGATCCGCGCGATCCCGGCTCGCGCCTGCTCCAGTTCCGGCTGCGACGGCGATGCGACGCCAAGGACGCGGCCGATCTCCGCGAACTCGCTCGTGCAGTGAGGCAGATTGAAGCGCATGACGTAGGGCAAGAGCGCCCCGACGCCGAAACCGTGCGACGCGTGACTAAAAGCGGCGATTGGACTCTGGATCGCGTGCGCGGCCGCCGTGCCCGTCGTGTTGATCACCATTCCGGCGCAGTAAGCGGCGAACATCACATCCGAGCGCGCCGCCAGATTTGACGGATCGGCCACAACCCGGGCGACCGACGCGTTCATCAGCTCCAATCCCTTGACGCAGAACATGTCGGTGATGCGGTTCTTGCCGACATAGATCTTGGTCGCCAATTCCTGCGGCGTCGGATTTTTAGGCCGCGCGGTGAAGCCCTCGACAAGATGAGAGATGGCGTCGGCCGCGGTCGCCGCTGTCAGGGCGGGTGGACAGGTCAGCGTCAGCTCCGGATCGATGATCGCCGCTGTCGGCTCAAGATGGGCGTCGGTGATCGCCATCTTCATAGCGTTCTCTTCGTCGAAGATGACGGCGATGCTCGTCACCTCGGCGCCTGTGCCGCCCGTGGTCGGAACGGCGACGATCGGGAGACCTGGCCCGGGCACGCGAAACTCGCCGTAATAGTCGCGGACGTCGCCGCCATTGGCGAGCACCACCGAGACGGCCTTGCCCAGATCCATGCAGCTGCCGCCGCCGATGCCGATGACAAGGTCGATGGCCTTGTCTTTGGCCTGCGAGACGGCGTCGACGATGTTGCCGCGCGGCAAATCGGGCAGCGCCTTGTCGTACACGAAGCACTTGACCCCCTCATCCGCGAGGTTCGCCAGCATCGCCTTGAATTCGACGGTCGTCGCCATGCGCTCGTCGGTGACGACCAGCGCGCGTCGACCGAGACCCTTCGCCATGAGACCGAGCTGGCCACGCTGGCCGGGCCCAAAAAGAACGAATTTGGGCTGACGGACGAAGCCTAGTCCCAGTCGATTGTCCAACGCCAAGTTCGCGTCTCCTAAATTTCGCCAACGGTCACGGCCATGTATTTCGGCTCCAGAAATTCATAGATGCCGTCGTGACCGGCCTCCCGCCCGAGACCGGACCACTTGGTCCCGCCAAAAGGCGCGGAGGGATCCGTCATGATGCCGCGGTTGATGCCGACCATGCCGAATTCGAGCTGCTCGCCAACCGCCATTGCCTGCGTCAGGTCACGAGTAAAGACATAGGAAGCGAGGCCGTAGCTCGAGTTGTTGGCGAATTCGAGCGCCTGCCGGACACCGTCGACCGCAAAGATCGTCGCAATCGGCGCGAACAGCTCGTTGCTGCACATGACGTCGTTCGGGCGATCGAAGCGGACGACCGTGGGCTCGAAGAAATGGCCGGGGCGCTGCAGGGCGCGCCCGCCGGTCAGCACCTCGCCGCCGGCCGCCTTGAGCTGATTGATCGTGTCGTACAGCCGGTCGCGCTGGCGGGCCGAAATCATCGGGCCGACATCGACCGGATCCATGCCGTCGCCGACCGTGAGCTTGGCGACCTTCTTGACGAATTTGTCGGTGAACTCGCCCTCGACCTTGCGATCGACGATGATGCGGTTCGCGGCGACACACGCCTGCCCGGCGTTGCGGAATTTGCAGATCAAAGCGTGTTCGGCGGCGAGCTCGAGATCCGCATCGGCGAGCACGATGAAGGGGCCGTCTCCGCCGAGCTCAAGCGACGTATTGACAATGTTGTCCGCGCCGAGTTTGAGCAGCAGGCTCCCGACCCGGGTCGAACCCGTGAAGCTCACCTTCCGAACACGACGGTCCTTGAGCAGCGTCTCGGACACGGCGGGCGGCGATGTCGTGTGCAGAAGGTTGGCGACGCCCTTGGGGAAGCCCGCTTCGACGAGCGTCTCGATGAACAGCGCGGCTGAGAGCGGCGTTTCCTGCGCCGTTTTCGTGATCGTCGTGCAGCCGGCGGCGAGCGCGGCGCCCGCCTTCCTCACGATCATCAAGAGGGGAAAGTTCCACGGCGTGATCAAGAGGCAGGGCCCGACGGGCTGATGCGTCGTCACCACCCGGAACCCGCCATTGGAGGAGGTGGAAAACGTTCCGTGGATATGCGCGGTCTGCTCGGCGAACCAGAGCAGGTAATCGGCCGACATCGTGAATTCCGCCTTCGATTCGGTCAGCGGCTTGCCGGATTCGAGCGTCATCGTGCGCACGATCTGGCTCTCGCGTTCGAGCATCAGCCGGTGCGCGGCATGCATGAGATTGGCTCGCGCGCGCGGCGCGACCGAGGCCCAGCCGCGTTGCGCCCGCGCGGCGGCGTCAAGGGCCGCGATGGCGTCACTCGCGTTGCAATCGGCGATCTCGGCGATCTGCGAGCCGTCGGCTGGATTGTAGAGCGCGTAGACGCCGGCGCCCGGCCGCCATTCGCCGTCTATGAAAAGACCGGTGTTGGGAAGCGGCGTGCCTCTGGCCTGGAAATTCACTGGTGCGGCTCCGTGATGCTTGTTCCGAACGGCTCGCGCCAAGCGTTTCCCGGTTCCTGAGCTTGACATTTCGTCGGACCTTATGACTGTAATACAATAATATGACTAAGAGCAAGTGCGAGCCGCTTTCCAAAGGTCGCGCCCGCGCGCGAACGAAGGCATCGCATGGCGCGTCCCGAGCCGCCGATCCTGTCCAAACAACAAGGCTGCTCCCGGGCGGGTCGCACGGTTGTGGGCTCAGTCTTGAAGTTCGCACGCATTTCGTACTTCGCGCGCCTATGCCTCACCGCTCGGCGTTTCGGCGAGCCCCGCCATCCCGGAAAAATTGATTCTCTTAAGCAGAAATAAAACGCCGTCTATTGGCAAAAATGGAAATCCATGCTCTATCGTCGGCTGCGCGCCGGATCGAAGGTGCTGTGGCCGCGCCGAACGGTGCGACGGACGAGACATGAGCTCAAGGCGATTTGACGCAACCTCACGCGCGACTTGAGCGACGGGGAGCTTTTTATCTTTTTCTCTTGTAACCCGTTGAAAAATCCTGATTCTGACGAATAAATCCAAGAAAATTCAAGCTATTTTGCTTGGTTTTATTTGCTTTTGTTTGGAGCAACATCGCACTGGTTGTACGGAACGCCTGAGGCTGGCTGCCGGGACGAGCGTCGCTAATGGTGATCGGCCGGCTCAAGCATGAGACCTCTTCCCATTGACTAGAGTATTACGGTCATACAGTATGAGGCCAGAGAAGCGGTCTAAAGGAAGGCTTGATGCCCTTCGCCAGCCAGGGCGACTTCTATTCCGAGCGGCGCAAGCCCATTCTGAGAGCGGTTTCGCTCGTCGCTCGGCCGTCCCGATCCAAACGCTTTCGGCCGTCAGCTGATCGCTATTGTCAAGAGGAGGAATTCGTCCGTGAGCGCCATCGAGACCATCAAGAAAGAACCGCAAAAGCTGGACGCCGTCGTTTTCGGCGCGGGCTTCGCAGGTCTCGTCATGCAGCACAAGCTGCAGAACAAGCTGGGGCTGAACAGCCGCATCATCGAGAAGGCGGATGGAGTCGGGGGAACCTGGTACTGGAACCGCTATCCTGGCGCCCGCTCGGACACCGAGGCCTGGGTCTATTGCTACAGCTTCGATCCGAAGCTTTATCGTGAATGGAAGTGGACGGAGCGTTATCCACGCGAAACCGAGATTCGCTCCTATCTCGAGCACGTCGCCGACCGTTTCGACCTGCGCAAGAACATCGTCTTCTCGACGACCGTGCTTGCCGCGCATTTCAACGAGAGGACCAATCGGTGGGACATCGAGACCGATAAGGGCGATCGTTATTCGGCGAAGTTCCTGATCACTGGCCTCGGCATTCTTTCAGCGCCGAATAAGCCGCCTTTCCCTGGCGAGGAACGCTTCAAAGGCCGCGTCCTGCAGACCGCCAACTGGCCGCGCGATCCGATCGACTTCCGGGGTAAGCGCGTTGGCGTCATCGGCAACGGCTCGACCGGCGTGCAGGTTGTGACCGAGCTTGCTTCGCAGGTGAATCAACTGACCCTGTTCCAGCGCACGCCGCAATATTCGGTGCCGGCGCAAAACCATCGGCTCGACCCCAAATTCCTTGAGACCATCGCCGAGAACCTCGAGGAGTACTTCGATCGCGTCTGCAAATCGGCGACGGTGTTCGCGTTCGAGCACGGCACGGTCGGCGCCATGGACGTCTCGCCCGAGGAGCGCGAACGCGTTTTCGAGAAAGCCTGGAACGACGGCGGCGGCTTCAACTTCATGTTCGGCACGTTCAACGACATTGCCGTCAGCCCCGAATCGAACGCCGCGGCCTGCGAATTCATCCGCCAGAAAATATCCGAGATCGTCACTGATCCCGCGAAGCTCGAGGTCGTTATGCCGACCGACCTCTACGCGCGCCGCCCGCTGTGCGACAACGGCTTTTATCAGGCCATCAACCGAGACAACGTCTCGGTGATGAACATCCGCAAGAACCCGATCATCGAGTTCACCGAGAACGGAATACTCACCTCGGTCGGAGAGGTCGAACTTGACTACGTCATCTTCGCAACCGGGTTCGACGCCGTCACTGGCAACTTTACCCGCATCGACTTCCAGGGCCGCAACGGCGTCAAGATGGGGGACCACTGGGCCAATGGTCCGCGGGCCTTTCTTGGGCTGTCCGCCGCCGGATTTCCGAACATGTTCGCGCTTTATGGTCCTCCCGGCCCCTTCACCAATCAGCCTCCGGCGATCGAGTGGCAGGCGGAATGGGTTTCGAAAGCCGTTGAGTATGCAACCGAGCACGACATCGACGTGATCGAGGCGACCCCGGAATCGGAGCAGGCCTGGCTCGACGAATGCAAGCGCATCCAAGAGATGACGCTCTTCCATAAGATCGACTGGTGGGTTTCGGGAGCGAACATTCCCGGTAAGGCCAAAGCCGTCAGCTTCTATATGGGCGGCTTCGGCGAATATATGAAGCACGCTCAGGAATGCGCGAGCCAAGGCTACAAAGGCTACAAACTCACGGCGGCGAAGGCCGCCCACGCGGCCTAAGCGATAGCGAGGCCGGTTTGCGCCGGCCTCGCCCCACTCTGCGAGAACGAAGGCGAGACCGTCAGGAATGTCGGAGAAATGCGCAGTTGTAACGGGAGGCGCACAGAACATCGGACGGGCGATCGCGGAGCGCCTTCGCGACGACGGCTATCACGTTGTCATCCTTGACGTCATTGAGCCCGAGGTCGAGTCTTTCCGCGCTGATGCGCGGCGCATCGATCTTTCCGACCGCGCCGCGGCGGAGAAGGCTTTCGCAGAAATCGCCGCAGACTATCCGGTCAAGGCGCTGATTAACAATGTCGGCGTCGTTGCGCCCGCGCCATTCGACGATGTCGATGTCGCCGACTTTGATCGCATTATGCACCTCAACGCCCGCACCGCCCTTCTCGCAGCAAAAGCCCTTGTTCCGACGATGCGGCGGCAGGGCGGCGGACGAATCGTGATGAACACGAGCCGCGTTACGCTCGGCAAGACCAACCGTACGCTTTACAGCGCGAGCAAAGGCGCTCTTCAGTCTATGGCGCGGACCTGGGCGCTCGAGCTCGCGAGCGACGGCATTACGGTGAACTGTGTTGCGCCGGGCCCAATCGCGACGACGGCGTTCTGGCGGAACAATCCACCCGATTCGGACTATACCCGGAACCTCGTCGCGTCCGTCCCCTTGAAGCGCATGGGAACGCCCGAAGACGTGGCCAACGCAGTCAGCTTCTTTTGCAGCGACGGCGCAAGCTTCGTCACGGGGCAGACGCTCTTCGTCTGCGGAGGGGTGACAGTCGGCTGAGACGCGAGGTTTACTGACCTGCCGGCAACGCGGGATGCTGGCCTTGGTTAGAGCAAGCGCGGATTGACCGGCTCCTCATGGAACCGATAGGTCCCGTCTTCGACGCGATACATGTCGCCCAGTCCCGGATACGGGAAGTGGTAGCCGTGGTAGTGGATATTCTCTGCGACCGCCTTGGCAAAAACCTCGGCCTTTGCCGCCGCTCCCTGCGCGGGATCGGTGTCGTAGTCCATATGGAAGAACCACTCGGGATGATGGGGATCAAACACTTGATGGTGGGCGAGATCCCCGGTGAACATCACCTTCTTTCCCTCGCTCTCAAAGATGTAAGCCACCATTCCGGCGGCGTGGCCAGCGACAGAATGGGTCGTCAATCCCGGTCCCAAAGTCGAGCCTGGCTTAAAGAGCCTCAGACGATGACGATAAGGGGCGACCGCCTCAAGCGTTCCCTGGGTCCATGGCGCACGGAAATCGTTCCGCTTCAGGTTCTCTTCGTTCGTCCACTCAGCCCAGTCCGTTTCGCTGCAATAAAGGTCCGCGTTTGGAAAAGCGGGGCTGCCGTTGGGATTGATGAGACCAAACGAATGATCCGGGTGCAGATGAGTCATGAGCACGACGTCAATCTGCTCGGGCTTTATCCCAGCGGCCGGCAAGTTCTCCATCAACCGGCCCATTTTGTCGCCGAACATCGTCGACGTCCGACCCATGCCCGCGTCGATCAGATACAGCTTTTCGCCAGTGTTCACGGCCACCGGATTCAGGTCCATCGGAATGTGATCGAACGGAAGCCGATGCGATTGTTTCAGCCGAAGAAGCTCGGCCGGATCCCCATTGGGGAACAAACCGTCATAGGCGTGATGGATGTACCCGTCCCATAACGCAGTGCATTCGAGCGCGCCAACCTTGAAGCGGTGCCAACCCGCGTTCTGCGTGCCGAGAATGGGAGCGCCCATAAGACATTTCCTCCGCTACGCCGCGCAGTTCTTCGCCATCCGTCGTTTGCCCGGCAGCGAACTTGTCAAAATTCGTAATACTGTAATACCATATCACAACAAGCGATCAAGAGCGGAACCTAGCACCAGGTGGAAAACGCGATGGCGAAGCCTTGCGTCATCTGCGTCGCCATTACCGGGTCCCTGCCTAAGAAATCCGACAACCCGCGGTTCCCGTGACCGTGTCAGAACAGCTCGAGAGCACTCAGGCCGCATTCGACGCCGGCGCGACGATTGTCCATGCGCACGTCCGCGACGACAACCAGAATCCGATGTCGGACCCCGACGCCTCGCTCGGCTCAAGGAGGGCTTGGAGCGGCATTGCCCGGCTATGGTTATCCAGTTCTCCACCGGGGGCCGTGCGGCTTCCGGAAAAACTCGCGGCGGGATGCTGCCTCTCGGGCCTGACATGGCGTCGCTTTCAGTGGGCTCGAACAACTTTCCGACCCACGTTTATGAGAACCCTCCCGACCTCGTCGACTGGCTTGCCTCCGAGATGCGAGCTCACGCGATCAAGCCAGAAATCGAGGCTTTCGATCTCATACCCAATCCCTGAGAGCGCGACCCGGGAGGGGATTTTCAAAGCGGGGCAGAGGTGATTCAAGGCGGCGAAGGAAGGAGATTCGCCGTGCCCATTCCACTTCGGACCGATTTTGACGCTAAGATAGTGAGAGCTGCAGGCAAGCGATCGAAGGACGGTCCGCAAGCGCGAAGACAGTTGGCTCTTGCGGCGATCTACGACGGGGCCACGCGGACCGAGGCGGCGAAGATCGGCGGCGTCGGATTGCAGGTGGTTGGCGATTGGGTGATGAAGTTCAACGCC
>DATCEJ010000476.1:0-2863 GCA_036510135.1 Roseiarcus sp.
CGAAAGGGCGATGTGGTGGTGACGCCGACAGGATTCCTGGTGTTTCAAGGCTGCAAGACTCGTTCGATCACGCCCTCGGACTTCGTCGCCTTGTCGCAGGCGCGCTCGCTGCCCAAGGAGCTCCGCGCGGCCCTCGTCGCCATGGAGCGTTGGAGCACGGCGCAACCACAAGTCGGCGTCCACGCAACCATAGCCGTGTCTGCGCCCAACAGCGCGTTAGCGCCGCTGGCGTCAACTATATCGGCAAAGTGACGCGCCGGTCGGATCGCGCGGGACCCATGGCTGGGTCAAATATCTGCCCGCTGGCGCTCGGGCGTCCACCGAACGAAGTGAACCATTTTCAACCCAACTCCTTTGATCAGGTAGGGGTGTGGGCCCGTCTTCGCTTGCTCGCGCTCAACCCGAGCCCCCACTTCGCGAGCCGCGATCGAAACACGACAAGAAGCGACGCGTAAATTCACTACACTTACAAGACACGCGCCGCGCGTTTGCGCGAGACGCAGATGTCCTAGCGGGTCGATGACATGAGCATCCCTTTGAAAGAAACGGCGACGCCCAATCGATCCGACCTTCCCGGCCTTTCCTCGAGCGAGGCCGCATGTGCGGCGACGGCGCCAATGACGCGCCGGCCCTGCGCCAGGCTCAAATGGGCATCGCCGTCTCGACCGCGACCGACGTGGCAAAAGCCGCAGCCGGCGTCGTGCTCACCGAGCCGGGTCTTGGCGGTGTCGTCGCCTGCATTGGGGAAGGCCGATCCGCGTTTCAACGCGTGCTGACCTACACGCTGACGATGCTCGTCAACAAATGCGTGACGCTGATCGTGCTCGGCGCCGGTCTAATGATCACCGGACACGCAGTCCTGACGCCGCTTTTGCAAGCGATCTCGATGCTCACGAGTGACTTCGTGACAATGGCGCGAGCGGCGGACCGCGCGCGTCCGTCGGCCTACCCCAACGCCTGGCGTGTGCGAAACCTTTCGCTCGCCGCGGTCCCATTAGGTTCCTTCAGGCTTCTCTATCTTGTGGCGGTTCTCGGCGTTGGTTGGTTTGGGCTGCACTTGAATCCGGGAGAGATGCAGACGCTCACGTTTACGATGCTCGCCTTTGCAGGCCAGGGAAACCTCTATGTCCTGCGCGAGCACGGCCATCTCTGGAGCTCGCGTCCGGCGCCGATCATGCTGTTGGCTTCTTTCTGCGACGTCGCGCTCGTCGCCTCTCTCGCCGCCGGAGGCGTCTTGATGAGCCCGCTTTCCGCGAGCCTGATCGGCGCTCTCGCCGCAACGACGCTCGCTTTCACCCTGGCGATGGATTTCATCAAACTGGCCGTGTTTGCGCGCGTGCAGGTCGATTGACTGATCGCGGCTCCTCGTTTCCTCCGCGCCGCTTCGCGTTTCGTTGATTGAAGGTCGTGAGCCGCCTTGTTCGACCCTGTTCAAGGGCCATTGGCGATCCGATGAGGACATACACGCCAATTTTGCAACACCAATCGGCCAGGATCCGTGTGGCTGAACGACGCTCGGCCAGTGGCGCGCCAAAAGCCCAGACCTACGAAAAACAGATCAGTCTCTGTGCTTCAGTGGTGGACCAAATAGTCTTCGATCGATTGATCGAATTGGGACAGGCCGTCTTGGAGGTAGTCGCTGACCAATGGAATTTCGCTGACGTAGCGCGGCGTTCGTTCTCGACCAATTTCGGCCGCCGCTTGCCGCGCCTCTGTCCATTCGCCCAAGCCGAAGTCACCGCGTCCTAGCAAAATCAGCGCGATAAGGTCGCGTTGTTCGTCGTCATTGAGGTCGTGAATCGCCGAGACGAGTTCATGGCGGGTATTGTCGGACGGACCAAATTCAAGCGCGTCGACGCTGTTATCGTCGCTCGGATTGGAGCCACTGCCTGGGTCTGTCTCGGCGACTTTTGAGTCGAATTCTCGCGCCTTGATGAGGATCGCGAAGGCGCTATCGGCAGAGATTGTCAACGTCGGCATTCGGGGTTCCATTAAGATGAGAGCGATCGGCGCGCATGAGAGGTTGCATCAGTTCACAGGCTTGCGATCGGCGGGTTGCTGACCGGCTGGGGGTCGCCGGGCAGTCGTGATCCGATCAACGAGCGAAACCTTGTCGCGCTCCGGCCGACTGACCTAGACGGGCTCTGACCTGGTCTGCCGGCAAAATCAGATTGCCTTCGCTATCAACAATCCATGCGAATGCGGCGCCGCCGCTTAGCTCGAATTCGGCTTCCCTCAACGCTTGATCTATGGTCGCGCGGGAAGCCTTCATCACCGGAATGCCCGCACTCGTTGCCGCGTGAACGAAGTAGATTTTCGACATTTTGGCCTCCGTCGCTGAGCCGTCGGCGTGGAGCGTCAGTCTCCTATTGCAGCGAATTGTCGGCGAGGATCGGAATCTACTCACGTCGTCTCGTCGGGTATGTCGTCAATCTTCGAAGCGGTCCCGACGAGCGCAGCGCGGTCGACAAGTCTGACATAATGCCGCGATGTCGCGCGGGACCGCCCGTCAAAGCTTTGAGCGGAGCGGCGGTCCGGACAAGTTTATTCATGCGCCAGTTATCGTGAGGGAAGCTCGATCGCTATTAAAATTGGAATCTTGCGTGCTCCGCCGGAGCCGACAACGTAGGTACTTGATGATCGCGTGGCGCCCGCTAGCGGTCGACAAGCGTCTTGGCTCGTAATAGTGAAGGGATTCCGGCGGCCCAAGGAGGCCATCCGGCGCGCTCTGTCTATTATGTGGCGGGGACGCACCGGCGGTGCGCGACCGGAGTCGCGGAAGGCATTCCAAACTAATGTATCCGGCAAATCTCCTGCGCGGCGCAGGGGAACGCGGGTGGCGACGTGCGCGTGCGGAATTCGC
>DATCEJ010000477.1:0-2419 GCA_036510135.1 Roseiarcus sp.
CCTGTCGGCGGCTCTGATCGAGGACCTCAACGTCGTGCTCGAAGCCTTCGAGTCCGATCCCGCGATCGGCGCAATCGTGCTGACCGGCTCCGAGAAAGCCTTCGCCGCCGGCGCCGACATCAAGGAAATGCAGGACAAGACGTTCGCCGAGGCGTTCATAGGCGACTTCATCTCCAGATGGGAGAACGTGGCGAAGGCGCGGAAGCCAATCATCGCCGCGGTCGCCGGCTTCGCGCTCGGCGGGGGATGCGAGATCGCGATGATGTGCGATTTCATCCTCGCCGCGGACACCGCGAAATTCGGCCAGCCCGAGATCAAGCTTGGCGTGATCCCGGGCGCCGGAGGAACCCAGCGCCTGACGCGCGCGGTCGGCAAAGCAAAGGCGATGGAGATGATCCTGACCGGGCGGATGATGGACGCGGCCGAGGCCGAGCGCTCGGGCCTCGTCTCGCGAATCGTGCCGGCCGCCTCGCTGATCGAAGAGGCGCTCAAGGTCGCCGCATCGATCGCCGCCTTGTCGCGGCCGGCGATCTACGCCGCCAAGGAGGCCGTCAATCGCGCCCAGGAGACGACGCTCGCCGAAGGGGTGCGGTTCGAGCGCCGCATTTTCCATTCGCTGTTCGCGACCGAAGACCAGAAGGAGGGCATGCGCGCCTTCGCCGAGAAGCGAGCGGCGGCTTTCAAGCATCGGTAGGCGGGATTATACACATACTGTAAATGTATTATCGTCTATGCAATGCGTGCGGATGACCCGCCGGTTCAATCGCGCGGCCGTGACCGTGACCCGTGACAGAAAAAGACACTTAAGTCGTTGGAAATTCACTGTCGCGGTCACAGCTGCCCGGTTGGCCGATAACGCAAATCTCGTGGGTGCGGTTGGCTTCGTCGGGTCGTACGGCCGGCGCTTCACCCGGCGGTCCAACCGCCGTCGATCGACATGTTGGCGCCGGTGATCTGGGCCGCCGCGTCTGAGCAAAGGAAAACCGCAAGCGCGGCAACCTGATCGACGCTGACGAATTGCTTGGTCGGCTGCGCCGCGAGCATGACGTCGTTGATCACCTGCTCGCGTGTCATGTTGCGCGCCTTCATCGTGGCGGGGATCTGGCGCTCGACCAGCGGCGTCGAGACGTAGCCCGGCGAAATGCAGTTCGCCGTGACGCCAGAAGTTGCGAGCTCGAGCGCGACTGTCTTGGTCAGCCCGGCAAGGCCGTGCTTGGCCGCGACATAGGCCCCCTTGAACGGCGAGGCGACCAGCGAGTGCGCCGAGGCCGTGCTGATGATGCGGCCCCATTTTCGCGCCTTCATGCCTGGAATCGCGGCGCGCATCGCGTGGAAAGGGGCTGAAAGATTGATGGCTATGATGGCGTCCCACTTGTCGATCGGAAAGTCCTCGATCGGCGAAACATGCTGGATGCCGGCGTTGTTGACGAGGATGTCCACCGAACCCATCTTGGCTTTGGCGTAAGCGACCAGCGCCGCGATTTCGGCGCCGTTGGCCATGTCGGCCCCGTGGTAGAAAGCCTTGACCCCGAATTCCTGCTCGATTGCGACCCGGTCCGCCTCGATCGCCGCCTTGTCGCCAAGCCCGTTGATCATGACATCCGCGCCCTCCTTGGCGAGGGCGCGGGCGATCGCCAGGCCAATGCCGCTCGTCGAGCCGGTGACAAGGGCATGACGGTTGGCGAGCGACATCTTCGGTTCTCCTTCGGGAACAGCGGTAAACTGTCCGCTATTGAGGTCATATTGCATTGCGATGGAGCTTTCGAGGATTCATTGCAGCGCAACAGCCACGGATGACAAATTCGCGCCGAGAGCCTAGAAGCCTCAGGGCATGACTTCGGTCGGAGCGCGGCCGGAAAGGGTTCACGATGAGCTTTGCGATGTCGGAAACGCCCTGCGGGCCGCTCTCCCGCCACACGACCGTCGGGGTCCGGGTCGGCGACGGCGATGGGGCGGTGACGGTTGGCGGGGGCGCGCCGATCGTCGTGCAGTCGATGACCAACACCGACACCGCCGACATCGAGGCGACCACGCGCCAGGTCGCGGCGCTGGCGCGGGCAGGCTCGGAGCTGGTGCGCATCACGGTTGATCGCGACGAAGCCGCCGCCGCCGTGCCCCATATTCGCGACCGCCTGCGCATGAGAGGGATCACCGCGCCGCTGATCGGCGACTTCCACTACATCGGCCACAAGCTGCTGGCCGAACATCCGGCCTGCGCCGAAGCGCTCGACAAATATCGCATCAATCCGGGCAACGTCGGCTTCAAGAACAAGCGCGACACGCAGTTCGGCAAGATCGTCGAGATCGCGATCCGCAATGGCAAGACGGTGCGCATCGGCGCCAACTGGGGTTCGCTCGATCAGGACCTTCTGACCACGCTGATGGATGAAAACGCCGCGAGCGCCAAGCCCCTCGAGGC
>DATCEJ010000478.1:0-19991 GCA_036510135.1 Roseiarcus sp.
CACGCGCATGGGCGCGACCGCCCTCGTGACCACGACAACGGTGACCTCGGCCGCAATGCTCGCGCAACGCCTGCCGGCTGGCGCGCTGCATCAATATGCGCCGCTCGACAGTCCGGTGTTCGTGCGGCGATTCATCAAGCGTTGGCGGCCCGACGTCGCGCTGGTCGCGGAGAGCGAGCTCTGGCCGAATATGATCGTCGAACTGAAGCGTTCAAGATCGCGGCTGGCGATGATCAATGGGCGGATCAGCGAGCGGTCGTTCCGCAGATGGGGGAGGGCGCCGCGCTTCATCGCCGCGCTCCTGGCGGAGTTCGACGTTTGCCTCGCGCGCAGCGAAGCGGATGGCGAGCGGCTCTCGACGCTCGGCGCTCCGAACGTCCTGGTCGCCGGCGACATCAAGTTCGACGCGCCGACGCTGCCGGCCGACCGGCGCGAACTCGCCGAGCTCGCGGGCCTCACGTCTGGACGCCAGATGTGGATCGCCGCCTCGACCCACGAGGGCGAAGAGAAGATCGCGGCGGCCGCCCATAAGCGCCTCGCCCAGGTGTTTCCCGACGCCCTGACCCTGATTGCGCCGCGCCATCCCGACCGAGGCGAGGGGATTCTCCGGCAACTGGAGGAGCAGGGCCTCAGCTGCGCGCTGCGCTCGCGCGGCGAGACGATCGGTCCCGGGACTGCGGTTTACATCTGCGACACGATCGGCGAGCTCGGGCTTTTCTATCGCCTGGCCGGGGTGGTGTTCGTCGGCAAGTCTTTCGTCGCCGGCGGCGGGCAAAATCCGATCGAGCCTGCCCGCCTCGCCTCGGCCATTCTGCACGGGCCGATGGTCGGGAATTTCGCCGACGCTTACGCGGCGCTCGACGAGGCTGGCGGCGCACTTCCCGTCGCGCGCCCGGAGGACTTGGGGGAGACGCTGATCTCGCTGTTCGCCAATGCGGCGCGGCTGCGCGCCATGGCGCGCGCGGCCGGCGATACGGTCGAGCGGCGGGCGGGGGCGGTCGACCGCTCGATGGGCGCACTGAGAAGCTTGTTGCCGTCCGCCGGGGCGGCTCGGTGAAGGCGCCGCGTTTCTGGGCCAAACCGAGACCAACTCTGCTTGCCCGTCTGCTGCAGCCAACCGGCTGGGCGTACGGACGAGCGACCGCGCAGCGCATGCGCGGCTCGAGCGAGCGCGCCGGCGCGCCGACGATTTGCGTCGGCAATTTCACCGTCGGGGGGGCCGGCAAGACCCCAACCGCGCTAGCGTTGGCGCGGATGCTGATCAGCGATGGCCGACACGTCGCCTTCCTGTCGCGGGGCTATGGCGGCGCCGAGCGCGCCGATCCGCTGCTCGTCGATGCGAGCGCCCATAGCGCCGCGATGGTCGGCGACGAGCCCCTGCTGCTCGCCAAACTGGCGCAGTGCTGGGTCGGGACGGATCGGGTCAGAAGCGCGAGAAGCGCGGTCGAGGCCGGCGCGAATGTGCTCATTCTCGACGACGGCCTGCAGAATCCGGGGCTTATCAAAGACCTGTCTTTCGCGGTCGTGGATGGCGAAAGCGGCTTCGGCAACGGTCTCTGCGTTCCGGCTGGCCCGCTGCGCGCGCCAGTTTCGGCGCAGCTGCCGTTCGTGCAGGCGCTGATCGTGCTGGGCGGCGACGATTCGGCGGCGTCTCGAATCGCGACTTTGGCGCCTGGCAAGCCGGTCATGCGCGCGAGCCTCGAGCCCGACGCGCTTGCCGCGGCGCCCCTGATCGGACGCGAGGTCTTCGCCTTCGCCGGCATTGCGCGGCCGGAGAAATTCTACGCCACGCTGCGCCGGGTCGGGGCGCAGATCGTCGCCACGCGCGAATTCGCCGACCATCATGCCTACACGCAGCGCGAGGTCGAGGCGCTGATCGAGGAATCGCGTGGGCGAGGCGCGCTGCTGGCGACGACCGAAAAAGACGCGGCGCGGCTGAGCGCCCGTCAGGCCCGCGCTGTCGTGACGCTGCCGGTCACATTGCGTTTCGAGGAGCCGGCGTCCGTCAGGCGAATCCTGCGCCAGGCTGTGGAAGGGTAGGGGCCGTCATGCAGGACGCTGAGCCGGCTCTGCGAGAACAGCTCGCCGCCAGACTAAGGCGCGAGACGAAAGGTGAGGTGCTGGTCTCGCGCGCCGACCGCGGCCGTTATGCGACTGACGCCTCCATCTACCAGATCGAGCCCGTCGGCGTTCTCGTGCCGCGCACGATAGAAGACGTCGCGACTGCAATGGCGATCGCGCGCGAGAGCGGCGTCCCCGTCCTGCCGCGCGGCGGCGGCACCAGCCAATGTGGCCAGACGGTCAATCGAGCCTTGGTCCTCGACTGCTCGAAATATCTCCGCAACGTGTTGCAGATCGACCCCGAACGGCGACGCGCATGGGTCGAGCCCGGGATCGTGCTCGGCCATCTCAACTCTGCGCTCAAACCGCATGGCCTGTTCTTTCCGGTCGATCCGTCGACGCATGCACGCTGCACCCTTGGCGGCATGGCGGCCAACAACTCCTGCGGCAGCAAGTCGATCCGCTACGGCTTGATGGCCGACAATGTCTCGGCCATCGACGCGATTCTGGCCGACGGCGCGCGATTCCGCTTCGGGCCCGATTGGCCCGGACAAGGCGTGACGAAGCCGGAAGGCATCGGAGAACTGATGGCTCGGCTACAGACGCTTGGGCGGGACCTGGCGCCGGAGATCGCCGCCCGATTTCCACAAGTGCTGCGCCGGGTCGGGGGGTACAACATCGATGCGCTGACGCCCGCCGCCGCCGCGGCGGGTCGAGATAATCCAGCGAGGCTCCTGGTCGGCTCGGAAGGAACGCTCGCCTTCTCGGCGGCGATCGAGCTGATACTTCACCCCATCAAGCCCCGGAAAGTGGTGGGTATCTGTCAGTTTCCCTCGTTTCGGGCCGCGATGGAGGCGACGCGTCATCTGGTCGGGCTCGATCCGGAAGCGGTTGAACTCGTCGACCGCACGATGATCGACCTCGGCCGCGGCATCCCGATCTTCCGCAACACGATTGACCGCATGGTGATCGGGGAGCCTGAGAGTCTGCTGATCGTTGAATTTCACGGCGTGGATGATCAGCCGCTGCTGGTTCAACTCGCCCAGCTCGAGCGCCTGATGGGCGATCTGGGCTTCCGGCACAGCGTGGTCCACGCCACCGAGCCAGATTTCCAGGCGCAGATCGCCGAGGTGCGCGAGGCGGGCCTGAACATCATGATGTCGATGAAAGGCGACGGCAAACCGATCTCCTTCATTGAGGACGCCGCCGTGCCTCTCGAAGACTTGGCGGACTATACCGAGCGACTGAACGCGGTCTTCGAACGCCACGGCGCGCGCGGAACCTGGTACGCCCACGCGTCAGTCGGCTGCCTGCATGTGCGCCCGGTCCTCAACATGAAGGATCCGGCGGACGTCACGAGGATGCGCTCGATCGCCGAGGAATGTTTCGATCTCGTCCGCAAATACAAGGGCTCGCACAGCGGCGAGCACGGCGACGGCATTGCGCGCAGCGAGTTCAACGAACCGATGTTCGGCGCGCCCATCGCCCGCGCCTTCGAGGCGGTGAAGGACGCGTTCGATCCCGACGGCCTGCTCAATCCGGGTCGGATCGTGCGTGCGCCGCGCTTCGACGATCGGTCGCTGTTCCGCTACGGGCCCGACTATCGTCCGGTCGAGGGGTTCACGCCTCAGCTCGACTGGTCGGACTATCCGGGGCCGCTCGGCGGCCTCATGGGCGCCGTCGAGATGTGCAACAACAACGGCCAGTGCCGCAAATTCGACGCCGGCGCGATGTGCCCGAGCTACCGGGCGACCCGCGACGAGCAGCATTTGGTTCGCGGCCGGGCCAACACCATTCGGCTCGCCCTCACCGGCCAGCTCGACCAGGAGGCGTTGGCCTCGAGCGACGTCGCGGAGGCCCTGAAACTCTGCGTCTCCTGCAAGGCCTGCCGTCGAGAATGTCCGACTGGCGTCGATATGGCGAAGATGAAGATCGAGGCGACGGCGGCGCGTGCGGTTCGGCACGGAATCAGCTTGCGCGAACGGATCATTGCCGAACTGCCGCGCTACGCGCCTCTCGCCGCGACCTTCCCGGGCGCGGCCAATCTTCGCAACGCAGTTCCCTGGCTGCGCCGTGTCTTCGATCGACAATTGGGCTTTGCCGAAGAGCGCGACCTGCCGACCTGGCGAACGGATACTTTTCGCGACGAAGAGGCCTCGCCCTATGCCAAGTCGGGGAGCGGTATGGGCGATGTGGTCCTGTTCGCCGACACGTTCAACCGCTACTTCGAACCTGACAATTTGCGGGCCGCGCTGCGCGTCATCGCGGCGACCGGACGAAGGCCGTTGCTGCCGCGCCACGACGGCCGTCCGCTCTGTTGCGGGCGAACCTATCTCGCGGCGGGCATGATCGAGAAGGCGCGCGCGGAGGCGCGCCGGACGCTGACAGCGCTCGCCGGCGATGCGCCGGTCGTGGGCCTCGAACCCTCGTGCCTCATGACCTTGCGCGACGAATTCGTGTCGTTGCTGCCGGGAAGCGAAGCCAGAGCGCTCGCGCGCCGCGCAGTCACTTTCGGCGAGTGGATGACGCGCGAGACGATTGCGCTCAAACTTCGACCGGCGCCGACGAAGGCGCATGTCCACGGCCATTGCCATCAGAAGAGCTTCGGCGCGTTCGATTCTACCCTTTCGGCGCTGCGTCAGGCGCCTGAGCTGATCGTTGCGCCGATCACCTCGTCATGCTGCGGAATGGCCGGCGCCTTCGGCTATCAGTCCGAAACGCAGGCCGTCTCGCGCGCCATGGCGGAGGCCGATCTCATGCCCGCCGTGCGCAACGCAAAGCCTGAAGAGCTGATCGTCGCGGACGGGTTTTCTTGTCGCCATCAGATCGCCGCCCTCTCCGGGCGGGCCGCGGTGCATTCGATCCGCGTGCTGGCGGATGCGCTGCCATCGGGAGGGTAGGCGACCTCAGACCTGGCGGTTTGCGAGTCCGCGCACGATCCTGAACCCTGCCTGTTCCATTGGGCTTCGAGGGCGGGCATTCGAACGCCGGGCTTCCGCGACGGACTGCGCCAGGCGAGGAATCTTCCCTTCGGACAGCTTAGCGGCGAAACGCAGTCAATCGAGCGGTTTTAGAACGAGAACAAGCATTAATGCGGATGAATTAACATTTTCGTAGCGCCTGAGAGGAGCATTGTAAGCGCCCGAGATGGCTGGTGTTTAGGCGCTCTGGCGGTCGATGAGATCCGCGCTGGGGGCCCGCGTGGGGAGCCACCTTTGCTCGGGACACGACAGGATAGGGGATCTGTTCCGCAGAATAGGCGCCAGTCAAAGCGGATCGCCGTCTGCAAGCCGGCGATCAATTTATTGACAATTCAGAACAATAGAGTATATTCTGTTGTCAAGAAAATAACTGTCTTCAGGCGACCCGGTGAGGGTGGAATTGCAACCTGGGACGCGAGTCTCGGCCGCCGTGGATTTTTTTATTTGTTTTCGCTGTAACGCCTTGGAAAGGCTTGATTCGACCAAGGAAATCCAAGGAAATGCAAGGAATTTTCCTTGGATTTTCTTGCATTTGCTTGACGCCAACTCGCTCGCTGGTTGCAATATTGGGGCGACCGAGACCCAAGTCCGGTAGGGGAGGGGCCACCGCGGTCGGGCAGCCTGGACCCGCCGCCGGGTGACTTCAACCCGCCGCCGATCGACGCGGCGTTGCGGCTTGCCAGAGCCGCAAAACGCGCGCAATTTTCCTCTCAGCGGAACGCCCGGGCAGCCCCGGGCGAATCAATCGGGAGGACACCAATGCTCGACAAAGCGCCCAACGCCCGCGTGACAGCCTTTCTCGGCAAGTTCGACGCCGCGCTGGCCGCGGGCGATGTCGACGCCGCGGTCGCCTTGTTCGGCGCCGAGAGCTATTGGCGCGATCTCGTCGCCTTCACCTGGAACATCAAGACCATGGAAGGGCGCGATCAGGTCCGCGACATGCTCTCCCTTTGCCTCAAGCGGGTGAAGCCGCGCGATTGGCGCATCGCCGAGGGCGAGGCCGCGACAGAGGCGGATGGCGTGCTCGAATCCTGGATCTCGTTCGAAACGGAGATCGCGCGAGGCTATGGCCTCGTCCGCATCAAGGACGGCCTGATCTGGACCCTGCTGACCACGATGGCCGAGCTCAAGGGTCATGAGGAGAAGGCGGGCTTCACCCGCGCGTTCGGCGCGAGGCACGGCGCCAACCCCGGCGCCAAGACCTGGAAGGAATTGCGCGATGAGGAGGCCGAGAAGCTAGGCTACGAGACCCAGCCCTATGTGCTGGTCATCGGGGGCGGGCAGGGCGCGATCGGGCTCGGCGCGCGTCTCCGGCAACTCGGCGTGCCGACGATCATCGTAGAGAAGAACGAACGCGCCGGAGACTCGTGGCGCAAACGCTACAAGTCACTCTGCCTGCACGACCCGGTCTGGTACGACCATCTGCCCTATATCGACTTCCCCAAGAACTGGCCGGTGTTCTCGCCCAAGGACAAAATCGGCGATTGGCTGGAAATGTACGCCAAGGTGATGGAGCTGAATTACTGGACCAGGACGACAGCCAAGAGCGCGAAGTTCGATCCGAAGAAGAAGGAATGGACGGTTGTCGTCGATCGCGACGGCAAGAAGGTCACCCTGCATCCCAAGCAGCTGGTGTTTGCGACCGGGATGTCCTCCAAGCCGGTTATGCCGCACTTCAAGGGGATGAAGACCTTCAAGGGCGATCAGCATCATTCGTCGAGCCATTCCGGTCCCGACGGCTACAAAGGCAAGAAGGTCGTCGTCATCGGCTCGAACAACTCGGCGCACGACATATGCGCGGCCCTTTACGAAGCCGGCATCGAGGTGACCATGGTGCAGCGGTCGAGCACGCATATTGTGCGCTCGAGTACGTTGATGGATATCGCCCTCGGCGATCTTTATTCCGAGCGCGCGGTCCGCGGCGGCATGACGACGGCCAAGGCGGACCTTATCTTCGCCTCCCTGCCGTATGGCGCCCTGGCCGCGCTGCAGAAGCCGGTCTACGACAAGATTCGTGAAGTGGACGCTGATTTTTACAAGGCTCTCGAGAAGGCGGGCTTTAAGCTCGATTACGGTGAAGACGAATCCGGACTGTTCATGAAATATCTCCGTCGGGGTTCAGGCTATTATATCGATGTTGGCGCCTCACAGCTCATTATCGACGGCAAGGTCAAGCTCGTATCGGGGCAAGTGCAGGAAATCGCTCCTGGCGGCCTCAAACTCGACAATGGCAAGGAATTGCCTGCTGACGTGATCGTCTACGCGACGGGCTACGGCTCGATGAACGGCTGGGTCGCAGATATTTGCGGTCAGGAAATGGCCGACAAAGTCGGCAAGGTCTGGGGCCTCGGCTCGAACACCAAGAAGGATCCCGGTCCCTGGGAGGGTGAACAGCGCAATATGTGGAAACCGACCCAGCAGGAGGCGCTATGGTTCCACGGCGGCAATTTGCACCAGTCGCGCCATTATTCGCAGTTCCTGGCGCTGCAGTTGAAGGCGCGCCTCGAGGGCATCCCGACGCCGGTTTATGGGCTGCAAAAGGTCCACCACAAGGCGTGAAGTCGATACCCGAGGAGCGCGTTTAGGGCAGCCGCACGGTTGCCGTCGCCATGCAGGCGATTCCTTCGCCGCGCCCGGTAAAGCCTAGCTTCTCGCTCGTCGTCGCTTTGACCGCGACTCGGCCGACATCGAGGCCCGCGATCTCGGCGATGCGAGCGCGCATCGCGTCACGGTGCGGGCCGATCTTCGGGACTTCGCAGACGAGCGTGACGTCGACATTGACGATCACGCCGCGCCGCCCGCGCACGCGATCCGCGGCATGGGCGAGGAAAACCTTCGACGCCGTTCCTTTCCATTGCGGATCGGAGGGCGGAAAATGCTGCCCGATGTCGCCATCGGCAAGCGCGCCGTAGAGCGCGTCGGCAAGCGCGTGCAAGCCGACGTCAGCGTCGGAATGGCCACTCAGGGCCGCGGAATGGGCGATGCGAATGCCGCACAGCCAAACGTGATCGCCGGGCGCAAAGGCGTGGACATCGAAGCCCTGGCCGACTCGCGTCTCGCTCAAGGTCGCGGTGAGCCGCGTCTCCGCCGCTTCGAGATCCTGCATCGTGGTCACCTTGACGTTGGCGGGGTCGCCTTCGAACACATAAGCCGGCGTGCCCGCCCATGCGGCGACCGCAACGTCGTCAGTAAGGTCGCCGACGCCGGCGGCGGCGGCGCGCCGATGGGCCGCAAGGATGAGCGGGAAGCGAAAGGCCTGCGGCGTTTGCACGGCCCTTAAGCCGGAGCGCGGCGGGGTCGCGAGAACCCGGCCGTCAGCGTCGACCTGCTTGACGGTGTCGTTCATCGCCGTTCCGGGCGCCGCCGCTCCATGACGCTCGGCGGCTTCAATCGCCCGCGCGATGAGGGCACGGGAAGGGAAGGGCCGCGCTGCATCGTGGATGAGCACGATATCCAGGTCGGCGGCGGCGAGCGCCTCGAGGCCGGACAGAACGCTTTGCTGACGGGTGGCGCCCCCAATCGCTGGCGGCCCGAGCGCCGCCGCGGCGCTCGTCGTCAACTGCGCCACCGCGCCGTCATAGAGCGCGCGATCATCAGCGCGGATGACCACCGTTACGGCCGAGAACGGGAAGCTCGCGGCCAGCGCCTCGAGCGTATGCACAATGACCGGGCGGCCGGCGCAAGTGAGATATTGCTTCGGTCGATCTGCGCCGAGCCTCACGCCCCGGCCGCCGGCGACGACCAGAAGCCCGACCTTATTCGGTGACAATTGAGGGCTCCGACGATCCGTGAGACGGCTTTTCCCGCGCGGAAGCGGCCGCGTCAATGCGGACGACCCCCGGACGGCGCCTTGACTTGGCTTTGGCGCGCGTCGATCAATTGCTACGAACCCTTCCGGAATTGCGCCCGTGCCGCTGAAACTGATCCTCGCCAACAAGGCCTATTCGTCGTGGTCGCTGAGGCCCTGGATCCTGCTCGCGCAGCTGAAGATCCCGTTCGAGGAAGTAATTATCCCGATGGATCAGCCGGAAACCCGCGCAAGCATGCTTAAATACGCGCCGACCGGAAAGTGTCCCTCGCTACAAGACGGCAAGATCGCGATTTGGGAGTCGCTCGCGATCATCGAATACCTTGCGGAGACCCACCCCGAAAAGACGGTGTGGCCGAAAGGCAAAGCCGCTCGCGCCCACGCCCGTTCGCTCGCCAGCGAGATGCACGCCGGCTTCGTCGCGCTGCGGCAGGCGTGCCCAACCAATTTCCGCCGGCCGGTCAAGGCGATCCCGCTCAGCGATGAGGTAATGGCGGACGTCGCGCGCATCGAAGCCGCGTGGGCGCATGCGCGCGCGACCTTCGGCAGGGGCGGACCCTTTCTGTTCGGGCGTTTCTCCGCCGCCGACGCTATGTTTGCACCGGTGGTGAACCGCCTCCATGTCTACGACATTTCGGTCTCGAAGCCCGCGCGTGACTATATGGAGGCGATCATGGCTCTCCCGGCCTGGAAGGCTTGGATCGCGGACGCGCATGCCGAACCCTGGCGAATCGAACGCTATGACGCCATCTGAGTAAGCGAAGCCGCTGACAGCTCCGGTATGGTCCTTCCGTAAAGTCCAGCGAAGGCTTATTGGAGCAATATGTTGCAAATAAACAACATCTTGCATGCTCTTGCGGAAGCCAAGCATTCGCTAGATCAAATTATAGAATCGGCAATGGATTTAACCCCAGTGTCACGGGTGAACAACGCAACAATGTTGAGACTTCTCCAAAGTCTGCGGCTGGGATTAAGGAACTAAAGCGCAATGGCGCGGCTAAAGAGCGCATTGACAACGAAGAGTGGTGAGGGAGAAGCCAACGCTGCGGAATGGCGTCGGCTTATTGATGAGCTCAACCTGCGCCGGCGCGCCGCGGCGGCCGGCGGTTCAGCCAGGGCGCGCGAACGTCATGTGGGCCGTGGCAAGCTTCTGGCGCGTGAACGCGTCGCCGGCCTGGTCGATCCTGGTTCGCCTTTCCTGGAAATAGGCGCACTCACGGCTTTCGACATGTATGAGGGCGACGTCCACGGTGCGGGGTTGGTGGCTGGAATTGGTCTCATCAATAGTCGCGAGGTCATGATTATCGCCAACGATCCGACCATCAAGGGCGGAGCATATTATCCGATGACGGTGAAGAAGCATTTGCGCGCGCAGGAGATTGCGGCGGAGAATCGTCTCCCTTGCGTTTATCTCGTCGACTCAGGCGGGGCCAATTTGCCTTACCAGGCTGAGGTCTTTCCTGATCGCGACCATTTCGGGCGGATCTTCTTCAATCAGGCGCGCATGTCGTCGGCCGGCGTCTCTCAAATCGCGGTGGTGATGGGATCCTGTACTGCCGGCGGCGCCTATGTGCCGGCGATGTCGGACGAGACGATCATCGTCGACAAGCAAGGCACGATCTTTCTCGCCGGGCCACCGCTGGTCAAGGCGGCGACCGGCGAGACGGTGAGCGCGGAAGACCTCGGCGGCGGAGACATGCACACCCGCGTCTCGGGAGTCGCAGACACGCTGGCGCGTGACGATGCACATGCGCTCGGGCTTGCCCGGCGCGCGGTCGCCAACCTCAATCGGGCGCCAAAGCGCTCGATCGATTGGGCGAAGCCGGTTGAACCTTTTTATCCGGCCGAGGAGCTTGAACTTTTGGCGCCGGTCGACCTTCGCAAGCAGGTCGACGCGCACGAGATCATCGCTCGCATCGTCGACGGTTCGGAGTTCGACGAGTTCAAACCTCGCTACGGCGCCACGCTGGTCACGGGATTCGCACGTCTTTCGGGTATGCTCATCGGCATCATCGCCAGCAACGGCGTCCTGTTTTCCGACAGCGCGCTGAAGGGGACGCACTTTGTCGAACTCTGCATCCAACGTGGCGTGCCAATGCTGTTCCTTCAAAACATCTCCGGCTTCATGGTTGGACAGCGCTACGAGGCTGGCGGTATCGCCAAGGATGGCGCGAAGCTCGTTACCGCGGTGGCTTGTGCCAATGTCCCCAAGATCACGTTGATCGTTGGCGGCTCCTTTGGCGCCGGCAACTATGGCATGTGCGGGCGCGCCTATTCTCCTAGATTTCTCTTTGCGTGGCCGAACGCCCGCATCAGCGTGATGGGTGGCGAGCAGGCGGCGAGCGTACTCGCGACGATCCGGCGCGATGCGTTTGAAGCGGATAGACGCGAGTGGTCGAAGGCGGATGAGGAAGCCTTCAGGACCCCGATTCGCGCCAAATATGAAGCCGAAGGCTCACCTTACTATGCGACTGCCCGCTTATGGGACGATGGCATTGTGGCGCCTCGCGAAACCCGGCGGGTTCTGTCGCTGGCGTTTTCGGCCACGCTTAACGCTGGGGTCGAGCCGACGAAGTTCGGCGTCTTTCGCATGTAGTCTTGGGTGGGGTAGGGGGAGCGTAAGAACAAATGGGCGTGCCCAGTTTTCAGCAACTCATGTTGCCGGCGCTGCAAACGATTGGGCGGCGTTATGATGAGCTCAGCATTTCGGGGTTGGAGGACGAAGTCAGCAAGGCGCTCAAGCTCTCTCTTGAGGAACGCCAACTCCGGTTGCCCAGCGGCAATCAGACGCTGTTCGCCAACCGGCTCAACTGGGCCAGGTCCTACTTGTCAAAGGCCCGGCTGATCGAACTGCCCCGACGCGGCTACTGTCGCGCCACCGACAGGGGCCGCGAGCTCCTTGCCGAGGGAGTGAGCGAGATCGACCTCGGACTCTTGGAACGCTATCCGGAATTCGTCGCCTGGCGATCCCAAACCAAGGGCGGAGATGCGACAGAGGAAACCGAGTCGAGGGATGACGCGGAGGAGTCGATCGCATCGAGTTTCGAGCTCATCAACGCCGAACTGGCCCGCAACATTGTCGGGCGCGTGCATTCGTTCAGTCCGGCCTTCTTCGAGCGCCTCATCATCGATCTCTTGGTGCGGATGGGCTACGGCGGCGGACGAGTCGAGATGGGCAAGGCGCTTGGCCGGGTTGGCGACGGCGGCGTGGACGGCGTCATCAAGGAGGACGAACTCGGTCTCGATGTCGTTTATGTGCAAGCCAAGCGGCTCGATCCCAACAAGGCCGTCCCCCTGTCCGAAGTGCGCGATTTCGTTGGTGGCCTCGAGGGCCATCGGGCGAGCAAGGGCGTCCTGGTCACAACCTCGTACTTCCCCAGCAGTGCCTATGACTTTATCACGCGGGTCTCGAAGCGCGTCGTGCTGATTGACGGACAGGCGCTCGCCAATCTGATGATCCGTCATCGCGTTGGCGTTCGGGTCAAGGACGTCTACGAGGTGCGAAAGATCGACGACAGCTATTTCGCCGAATAGCGTAGCCAACGTAGCGACGCCCCGAGTCGGCGGCCCTTCGACGTTTGTCCGGTCGATCAGTCACCTCGCCCGTCGGTTCACACTTTCTTTAGACTTCGCGTCGGGCCTGCGCTATTTCTTCCCGGAAGCGGCGCCGCGGGCCATCATTCCAAGCGCGACCGCCAACAGGAACGCGGACAAGAGAGGCCGCTTCAGCGCGAGGGCCGGCGCTGTTTGCGCCAACAGCGACGCGAACTGGGGCGGATTGGGAGCGGGTGGGGGCGGCGCTGGCCGCCGTTTGACGACCACGGGCAACAGGGCGATGAGCCCGAGAACCAAGGCGACCGCCGCCACGATCAGCGCGGCGGTTATTGGCCCATATAGCGACGTAAGCCAGTAGAAGAGCGCGGCGAAGAGCGCGATCACCACGACTAGAAAGAACACTCCAGCGACGAGTCCGAACACCGCGGGGATCGCCACCCGTTTTATCGCAGTTTGCGCCTTCTCTTGCGCATATTGCTGCGCGAGACCAACGATGTTGTTTTGCATTCCGACTAACCGCGAGTGAGAAGCGCGAGGAGCAGCCCAGCCGAAAACGCGAAACCGACCGCGGCGAGAGGGTTCTTCCGGACGGCGGCGCTCAAATTATCCGCCGCCTTGGACAGGTCCTCGTTGCCGGCGATCAAGTCGCGGCCTCCCCGGTAGAGGTTAGAAGCGGTTTCAGCGGCTTGAGCGCGCACATCCTCCAGGTTGGCTCCGGCAACGAAGTCTTTAGCGCTGTCCATCGCCCGTTGGGCATGTTTCGCAACCGACGACATTGCGGCCGAGCCTTGTTGGTCGGCCCGGTTTTGCGCGGCGCTGAGTTCGTCGAAGCTTTCCGGCTCATCCGTCATGCGATCGCTCCCTGTCACAGGTTCCGGTCGGTTTGCTCGTCAACGCGTTCGGCGGAAATTGTCACCATCGTGGCCGCCGTTCGCCTAAGTCGCACTTCTTATTACGCGGTCAGTGCACCGAGGTGAGGGTTAGGGTCGTCACTCCGGCTGCGAAATTAAGCCCGGTCTGACCTTGGATGGAAAGTGGCTGTAGAGAAAATGAGCGGCCGGTTCCGCCGACCAGGAGATTTGCGCCGAGACCAGCACCCGCGGTCGCCTCCGCGCCGACGCCCCCGTAGGTTCCGGCTAACGCTCCATGCGGGAAGCCAGTCGAGGGGGCGAGAACGCCCCAAACCATCGTTCCTTGCTGCACCGCGCCAAGAGTGAGGCCAAATTTTTCAATGCGGCCGGTATAGTTATCCGGCGGGTCTCCGCTGGCGGGATCGAAATTGCAGGTCATTGTCTGTTGCTGCGAGATCAGCATGCCAATGCCGGCTGAAACGTCACAAGTGAGTGTGCCGACCTTCACCGACGATTGAGCCAGCGCTGGGGAAGTGACGAGCGCGGTCAACGCGCCTGCAGCGCCCAAAGTCGCGAGACAACGATTTGTCATTTTGAAACCCCTCTCTGAACGCCCGCCAAAGACCCCCGTCCGACGAAGCACAAGCCAGCCCAAACGTAGCAGCGAAACTTGACCTCGTCCACGACGGGACCGATTCAGAGATTGGCTACGACCTCGACAACACGCGGCTTGGACGATGGTTCCAAAACTCGAAGCCGAGGCATAACCCATTCGCGCCACGCGGGCAGCCATTGGACCTGGCCGGCGTGCGCCGCTCGCCTTCCGAATGCGCGTTCGGTACAGAAGAGGCGCCCGGAGCCTGACATGTTCGCCAACGTCCTCATCGCCAATCGCGGCGAGATCGCCTGCCGCATCGTTCGCACCGCGCGGCGCATGGGGATGCGGTCGATCGCCCTTCACACGCCGGTCGATCGCGGGGCGCTTTTCACCCGCCTTGCCGACGAAGCGCATGAGATTGGCGAGGGCGCGAACGGCTATCTCGATCAGGCCGCCATCATCGCGCTGGCGAAGCAGGTCGGCGCCGAATGCCTGCATCCAGGATACGGGTTCCTATCCGAAAACGCCGATTTCGCGGAAGCCTGCGCGAAGGCGGGCATCGTCTTTGTCGGTCCGCCCCCCGAGGCGATGCGGACCATGGGCTTGAAAAGCTCGGCCAAGGCGCTGATGCAGCGAGCCGGCGTGCCGGTTGTGCCGGGCTATCATGGCGACAACCAGAACCCGAAATTCCTGCGCGAAAAGGCCTATGAGATCGGCTATCCGGTGCTCATCAAGGCGATCGCGGGCGGGGGCGGGCGGGGCATGCGCCGCGTCGACGCGCATGTCGAATTCGACCCTGCGCTCGAGAGCGCCAGGCGCGAGGCCGAGGCTGCGTTCGGCGACGGGCGGGTGCTGATCGAAAAGTATGTCGCTTCGCCGCGCCATATAGAAGTGCAGGTCTTCGCCGACACGAAGGGCGCTTGCGTCCACCTCTACGAGCGCGACTGCTCGGCCCAGCGCCGGCACCAGAAGGTGGTCGAGGAATGCCCCGCTCCCGGACTGCCCGAGGAAACGCGCGCCGCCATGGCGAAAGCCGCGACCGAGGCGGCGTTGGCCGCGGGTTATGTTGGAGCAGGCACGGTCGAATTCATCGCCGATCCCTCGCGCGGCCTCAAATCCGGCGACTTCTATTTCCTCGAGATGAACACGAGGCTGCAGGTCGAGCATCCGGTGACCGAAGCGGTGACCGGCCTCGACCTTGTCGAATGGCAGTTCCGGGTGGCCGCCGGCGAGCCTCTGCCTTTGGCGCAAGGCGAAATCCGCTGCGTCGGCGCGGCGATCGAAGCGCGCGTCTACGCCGAGGATCCCGAGCACAACTTCCTGCCTTCGGCAGGAGCGATCCACGCCATGACCTTCAAGGGCGCGGAGGGCGCGCAGGGCGTCCGCATCGACACGGGCTTCGCCGCCGGCGACAGCGTGACGTCCTATTACGATCCGATGATCGCCAAGGTGATCGTTCATGGCGCCACTCGCGCCGAGGCGCTGGCCGCGCTCGTGAGCGAGCTCGACGACGCCGTGATCATCGGGCCGAAGACCAATCTTGCGTTCCTGCGCGCGCTGCTGCGGAGCCCAGAATTCGTAGCCGGAAAGGTCGACACCGGCTTCATCGACGCCAATCTCGGACGCCTCGGGGCTGAGCCGCGTCCACCGAACAGAAAAGCGGTCCATGCCGCCGCGCGGCTTCTCATCGAGCGGCAAGACGAGGGCCGAGCATCGCCGCTTGACCCCTCCGATCCGTGGCGGGTCGCCGATTCCTTCGAGCTCATCGGTTCGCGCCGCACCGGTGTCGATGTCACGGTCGATGGCGTCCCCATGCGGGTGCATCTCGTCGACGGGCCCAACGTGGATCCGGGTGAGAAGAACGAGGGCGGCGAGGACGCCGACGAGGTCACGCTCCACGCGGCCAAGGGCGGCGTGTATGCTTTCGCCGGTGGGAGGCAGGCGTTCGTTGAGGTGGTCGACCCATTCGCAAAGGCCGAGGCCGGGGCGGAAGAGGGCGACGCGGCGATCCGTGCGCCGATGAACGGCCGGCTTGTCGCGATCGCGGTCGAGGAAGGCGATACGGTCGAAGCCGGCCAGCGCCTGGCGGTCGTCGAGGCGATGAAGATGGAGCACGCGCTCGTCGCCCCATTCGCGGGCGTCGTGCGCGACCTTGAGGCAACCGTCGGCGCCCAGGTCGAGATGGGCGAGCGCATCATGTGGATTGAGAAGGAGGGCGAAGGGCCGGCCAAAGGCAAGTGACCGGCCGATGGGGGCGAGGCCAAGCGTCATCGCCGGCTGCCGGACTGGCGCGCATAAACGTCAGTAAACGCCAATAAACGCGCATAAACGTTAGTAAAAGAGCTAGCGTTTACTAGCGTTTATTTTTTGGGATCGGGACTTTTCAATGGGTTACAGCCGATAGCGTTAAAATTTTCCGGACCCCGAGCGGTGTGCACGACCTAGAGTTGTCCTCCCTCCATCCTCGTCATCAACATGGCTTCCGCTCCGAGTTCGACCATCGCCAAGCCTAGCGTGGATTGCGCATTTTTGCAAGAAGTTTCTTCTGTTATTTGTTTTCCCGACATAGGGCTTCCGCCTGACTCACCTCGATCCCCATCACAAAGGACCGCACAGAAGCATCCAGGGCATGCTTGATCTGCACCCAAGCCGCAACGGACGGAGAGCGCGGCGCACGCGCCTGCGCTCAATGTGAACAGCCGGTCCCCTTCCAGACCTTCCCATGAGCACATCGAGTACAGATCAGTACATATCAGCACACAGAGCACATATGAGTACCGGAGCGAGTTTCATAAGCAATTGAAATCAAACGAACTTTTGCCGCAAGGTGGCTGAGGTTATTGCAACTGACTTGCTCTAATTGCAAAATTTTCCTATAACCCAATCGTATGAAACGACATAAACGACAACTTAAATCTTCCGAGTAAACATCTAAGTCATTGATTTTATTGATGTACCTGATATTGTGACCCCATTGGTGAGGTCCAAACTCGCTGAGCAATTCCTAACAGGGAGCCGGGTCCAAACCGGCTCCCGCTTTACTCCTGAAAGGATCGAAAATGCCCACAGCCCGCAACGCCAAGGCAATCGTCGCAAAGAACCTGGCGCAGCGCGAGCTTCTATGGCCCGGCGCGGACCCGTGGCTTTGGCATCGCACGGCGAACAAGGGCTTCGCGACGATTCCGAAGACGATGCCGCTCATTTTGCAGATCATGGACGACCTCAGCAACGGGAAGCCGCTGTCATCGACCTACCTGGGCCTGTGGTGCGAGACATGGGACAATTCCATGGTCAACGGTTCTAAGCAGCAGGAAATGGCACATGCGGCCGGTTTTGGCGGGCAACGCGCAACCTACACCTGGGGCGGCAGAATGCAGCTCCTGCACAGTTTGCGCTTCATTGACATCAAGCCCGGCAGGTCGGGGCCAATCAGCCACGTGCTTATCTGGAACCCGCATCGCGTCATTCGCCTGCACCACCAAAACAAGACGCCCGGACTCGTCGAAGGAAATTTCAATGCTCTCCTCGAACGCGCTCTGGAGATAGGTGCCAAGGACATGATCGATGCCCAGCCTGCCACGGCGACTTCCTCGGCTGAGCAAAGCCCGCCCGCAGTGGATGCGGCGCAGGCGGCCACGGTTTGACTCGCATGGTCGCCTTAAAGCACTCGGAAATGCGGATCATCGACGATGCCCTGCGCATGACAACGAGTTGCCAGACCCTCCGGAGGCTCGGTTCCTCTTCGACTCAATCGTTGCAATTCTTCGGTTCATCAAAAGCATTGAAGCAGCAAGCTTCGGCTCATAGACCCACCGAGTGTCCTTGAAAGAAGCAATGTTTGACGACGACAAGTCCTATCCGGAAACAGGACGGACCCAGTTGAGGCAGCGCCGACAGCTCCCAGGCGGCTGTCAGCTCCCGCCAAGCTTGAACGGTATCTCGCGCTTCCGCGCGCCTGAATGCGCCCGCTTGCGCAAGAATTTGCGGCAATTCAGTTGAATTATTTCGCGATTGGATGCGGGTTTTGGCTTTCGCCGCGATTTCGCCACCCGGCTTTTAGCCCGCCGAGACCTCGATCTCGTCATAGCGGTTAACGCGGTAGACGACATAGGAGATCGCCCAGGCGGCGATGAATACGCCCACGATCACATAGCCGAGGACGCCGAAATTGTCGCTGAGCGAACCAATCGCGCCCCAAAACCCGCCGCCGTCGGTCAAGCCCAGCTGAGCCCCGATCAGATTGAGCACCTCGAGGCCGCCGACGATCAATGCGACGACGACCGAAACCGCAGTTATTGTAAGGTTGTAGTACAGCTTTCGGATCGGCTTGATGAGGGCCCAGCCATAGGCCCCGACCATGAGGATGCTGTCGGTCGTATCGATCAAGGTCATGCCGGCGGTGAACAACGCCGGAAAGACGAGGATCGACCAGATCGAAAGACCTTGCGACGCCTGGGTCGCCGAAATGCCGAGCAGGCCGACCTCAGTCGCTGTGTCGAAGCCGAGGCCGAACAGCACGCCGAGCGGATACATCTGCCAGCTGCGCTCGATCAGACGAAAGAACCGGCGGAACAGGCGGCCGAGCAGCCCGCGGTTGGCGAGCATCAGGTCGAGGTCTTCCTCGACGAACCGGCCGCCGCTCTTGACGGTCTGGAACGTCCGCCACACCGAGGCGAGCACGACGATGTTGGCGATCGCGATGGCGAACAGGAACAACGCCGAGACCAACGTGCCAACAATTCCGCCGAAGCTCTTGAAGGCGTCGAAACGGCCTTGCAATTGGGTTGTCGCGACCGCGATTGCGATTGTCAGCGCGACGACGATGGTCGAATGGCCGAGCGAAAAAAACAGGCCAACCCCCACCGGACGGCGGCCTTCCTGCATCAATTTGCGGGTCACGTTGTCGATCGCCGCGATATGGTCGGCGTCAAAGGCGTGTCGCAGGCCAAAACTGTAGGCGAGCGCGGCCGTGCCGAGGAGGACGGGATAATTGTGAAAGGCGACGATCGCCCACAGCCATGCGGCGGCGTTGAAAACGAGCAGGAGGGCGTAGATCGCGATGACTTTGGCCCGGATATTCCCCTGTTTGTCGTTGAAGAGATTGGCGACAGTGACGCTCATTCCGCAGGCCCCCGCTACCGGCGCACAACGACTATCGGAGTTTGATTTCCGCGCCAATGGTTTGGGCGCCTTCGTATCGCGAGTTTTCCGGCGCGCGCTTCGGTCAAGGAATGAAGCGGGCGAAATCTCTTGTCGGCAGGTTCTCGATACAGCCGCCGTTAATTTTATCTCAACGTGATTGGTCGAATGTTGTCGAAACCGCTGGGGAACCCAGCCGCCGTCGTTAGGGCACGCGCCCTAAGCCGAGCTCCGGCGTCAAGACCAAGGTCTGCGTCATGCTTGCGTGGTTGCTTTGGCAGCTGGAAAGGACTGAGCGGATACGCGCCGCCGCGGGGGTGCTCATGGATGAGTTTGGGGACGCGGCCTATTCGGAGGCGAGGCGCCGGGAACGTCAGGCCAAACGCGATGAGATGGCGGGAGCCTGGAGACGGGTCGCCTTGGTCGTCGCCCGGTGGACGCCCAGGCGCGTCGGGCCTGAGGCTGCGCCTCCGACGCTTCCTGAGCCTGATCCGCCGAGCGAAATCGTTTCGGAGCAGCCGCGGACATTCCGGATCCAATTCGTTTGCGGGACGGCCGATCATGACCTGACGGAACAGCAGGTTGAAGTGGCGGATACGCCCGCGGCCATTATCGCCGCCGCGACCATAAAGTGGCCGCCGAAGACGGTCGGCGTGCGGATCCTCGATCGCGAAGGCCACGAGGTGTTCGCCCGACAGAGAGCAAAGAGGGCGTAGAACGCAAGCGCGCGGAGGAATCGCGGAGGGCAGGCCCCGCGATGAGTTCGCCGCTCTTCCACAACGTTTCGCTTGCCCCTCGTCTGGCGAAGGGCGTTGCTCAAACGATTGAGCTGACTGACGGACGCTAGGGATCAAGAACCTTCGGCAGGATCGCGATGATCAGCGTACGCCTCTGAACACTGACCATCGGCGTCGTGGACAACGGCGTCAGCATCATGCGGTGGGGCCGCCCTATCAGGCGATCGTCAGGGCGCGATCATTTGAAACGACGGCTCTCCT
>DATCEJ010000479.1:0-4737 GCA_036510135.1 Roseiarcus sp.
GGCAACGGCGCGAGAACGACTGACGGAGCGGCGCCCGGAGCCGATGGCTGCAGCTCGACAAGCGGGCTCGAATCCCGCGGCGACGCGGCTTCGGAATTGTCCCGCGGACCGACGCCAATCTGGATCCGCGGCGGTTCGAGCCTTTCGAGTCGCTCCTCGGGCCCGATCGCCTGATCCGGAGGGTTCGAAGACGTCGCCGTCAAAGGAGGACGTGCAACCTCGAGCGCCGGCAACGCGGCCGCAGCCGTTTTCGGCGCCGGGCCTGGACGCGATGTGAGCGTTACAAGAAATCCAACCAGGCCCACGGCGACGACGCCAAAACCGATCCCGAGAACAATCGGAAGGACCAGCGATCGGCGCGGTTTGGGAACAACGCCATTCGACGTCGCGTCTTCCCGTTCTTGGGCAGGTGGATCGCGACCGGAATCGTCCGGCGTGGGCAGAGCCTGCCGCCAAGTCGGGTATGGCTTTTGTCCGGCGAACAGGACGAGGCCCTCGTCTTTCCTCCGCGCCGCGCGCTGCTCCGAGCCGCGCCAGGCAGAAGCAGCAATCTTCCCAGTAAACACGAATAGTCTGAGGTGTTCAATCCAGCTGTGATCCCGATCACAGCGCCCCGAGCGCGGCCCGACACTTATGAGTCCCGACTCCATTCGGATCTAAAGGCCGGGCGAGAACGGCTTTGCGGCGGCGCCCGAGACCTTCGGCGCCGACAAAGCGAAAACGATTTGACGCCAGTTTCTAAATTCCGCTTGCCGAACAAGGCGTGAACGACTAGTGTTTGTTCGCGATTTGTTTTAGCCAAAATCGTGATTCGCCCGATTGGACTTCGACGGCGAACAGGGCGGTACTTTGGAGACCGAGATGCTGACGAAAAAGCAGAGCGAGCTGTTGCGTTTCATTCACGAGCGCCTGCAGGACGCGGGCGTGCCCCCGTCGTTCGACGAAATGAAAGAAGCGCTGGAGCTGCGCTCGAAATCGGGAATTCACCGCCTCATCATGGCGCTCGAGGAGCGCGGCTTCATTCGCCGGCTGGCCAATCGCGCCCGAGCCATCGAAGTCTTGCGGCTGCCGGAATCGGCGACCGTCTCAACTCCAAGGTTGCAGAAATTCTCGCCGAGCGTCATCGCGGGCAATCTGGGGCGGGTGCGGCCCTTATCGTCAACGCGTGACGTCGACGATCATCCTGCGGTCATGGTGCCAATGATGGGCCGGATCGCCGCCGGCACGCCGATCTCGGCCATTCAGACGCGGCTGCAAACCCTGGCCATGCCGCCGGAATTCCTGGGCAGCGGCGAGCATTTCGCCCTTGAGGTTCGCGGCGATTCGATGATCGAGGCCGGCATCCTCGAGAACGACACCGTCATCATTCGCAAACAGGACACGGCCGAGACGGGCGAGATCGTCGTCGCGCTGATCGACGAGGAGGAGGCGACACTGAAGCGATTGCGCAAACGAGGCGCCTCGATTGCGCTGGAGGCTGCGAATCCGGCCTACGAAACCCGCATCTTCGGGCCGGACCGGGTCCGGGTCCAGGGGAAAATGGTGAGCCTGCTGCGCCGATACTGACCGGGCGAAAGAAGAGAAAGTGAGGCCGGCCGAACGCGCCGTGTGGAGGCGCTCCATGTCGCGTTCTGGCCGGCCAACCCAGCAGCTTCCGGGGTTGCGGCGGACCGGGGCCGCCGGGCGTCGCCGCCAACAGCGCGCTGACGGACCATCGGATAATACACCCGAGGCCAGGACATACAACGGTAATCTGAGATTCAATTCAACGTCATCGTATTTACCTAAATAAATTCAGTTAGTCCTGACGTTACGTAAATTAAGGCCCAGGTTTAGCGGCAATATACGTACAACTATACGGTTGACAGGAAACCGTATATTTTAGGGCGCTGGGAGCAGCGCGGGCTGTTGAAGAGGCCGTGGGCCGCTCTTGCCCGACTCCTGCCGACGCGTCACGATGCGCCAAGGAGATGATTCGTTGGCAGTGGATGGGTTTAGCGCAGATTTCGACCTCGCTCAGGCGGCGGGCGAGCCCGCGTTCACGGTCGACCTCGATGGTTTCGAAGGGCCGCTTGACCTCCTGCTGGAGCTTGCCCGGCGCCAGCGGGTCGACTTGGCGCGCATCTCCATCCTCGCGCTCGCGGAGCAATATTTGCTGTTCGTCGAAGCCGCCCGCAAACTGCGCCTCGAACTGGCCGCCGACTATCTGGTCATGGCGGCGTGGCTTGCCTTCCTTAAATCTCGTCTGCTCCTTCCCGCTCCTCCGGAGCCGGCGGAACTGGACGCTCCGGCGCTTGCGGAGGGTCTCGCGCAACGGCTGCGGGCGCTTGCTGCGATCCGCAAGGCGGGCGAGCACTTGATGAACCGGCCCCGTTTGGGGCGCGATTTCTTCGCGAGAGGAGAACCGGAGGTTGCCGTCGCGACGTCGGCGCGCATCTCCTATCAAGGCAACCTCTACGACCTGTTGGCGGCTTACGCGCGGCAGAGCCAGCGCCATGCGCTGGCGCGCGTGCGCTTCAAACCGCGCGAGGTCTGGTCGCTTGCCGAGGCTCGCCAGGCTCTAACTCGCCTGGTCGGCGCGCAGGCCGATTGGACCGCTTTCGACAATTTTCTGCTGGAAGCGTGCGTTGCTTCCGACATGCGCCGGAGCGCGCGCGCCTCTACGTTCGCGGCGTCGCTCGAGCTCGCCCGCGAAGGCAAGATCGAACTCCGCCAGGAGAGAGCCTTCGCGCCGATCTGGCTCCGCGCGACGGAGATCGATCCAGGCGAAGAACGCGCCGCATGATTTTGCCTCTGCCGCCGGCTATTGAGGCTGCGCCCTATACGCCAGCTGTGGAGCCTTTCCTTCGCAAGCCTTCGGGCTCCTTAATCGGGAAGGATGTGATCCTGTCTCTTCAGTCGCAATTCAAGAAAGGCGCCCCATGGGTCGTATGACCGGCGCGGATAATGTCGCGCAATTGTTTCCTTCCGCCGTGGCCAGCGTCTCGCCGGAGGACGTGCGGATCGCCGAGGCGTTGGTTTTCGCCGCCGCGGAGCCGCAGGAGGAAACGGCCATCGCCCAGCGTCTTTCCAAAGGGGCGGACGTCGGAGCCGTGATGGGGGAATTGCAGCGAATCTATGAGGGACGCGGCGTCAATCTGGTGCAGGTTGCGCGCCGGTGGATGTTTCGCACCGCCGATGATCTCAGCTGGGCGCTAGCCCGGGACCGGGACGAGAAGCGAAAGCTCTCGCGAGCCGCACTCGAAACGCTCGCCATTGTCGCCTATCACCAACCCGTCACCCGCGCCGATATCGAACAAATCCGTGGCGTGGCGGTGTCGAAGGGCGCGCTCGACGTGCTCATGGAAGCGCGCTGGGTGCGCATGCGGGGACGCCGAAAGGCGCCGGGCCGGCCCATCACTTACGGCACGACGACTGAGTTTTTAGTCGAATTCGGGCTGAACGCGATTGCGGATCTGCCTGGCCTCGACGAGCTCAAGGGCGCCGGATTGTTTGAAGGAAAACTGCCGGCCGGCTATGACATTCCCCAGCCGGATGACGCGTCGGCGCTCAGGGCGGACGAGGAGCCGCTCGAAGACTCGCCGCTCGAGCAGGCGTGGTCGCCTGTCGCGCCGGAAGACGGCTGAGCGTCAGGAGCGCAGGCTTCCCGCCCGCGGGCATTGACGCCGCAAAGAAAGCGCGGACAATGCGCGGGCTCTTAAAGATCGTCATCGTCCCGTGGAGAGACAATGTCCTCGCGATTCGCCCTCTATGTCGCCACGGTTCTCTGCGCCTCTTCGGCAGCGCTTGCCGAAGCCTCACCGGTCTTGCCGCTTGCCTCGCATCGCGCGGCTTATGACATCTCGCTAGCCGATTCCTCGGGTCCGGCGCCGTCGTCCGCTCAAGCGCCGATCTCGGCCGCCGGCCTCATTGCCTACGAGTTTCACGGCTCTCCTTGCGAGGGATACACCTCCAATTTCCGCCAGATGACGCAAATGGAACGCAGCGAAGGCGATCCCATCAACATGCAAGTGAACGCCATGTCGTTCGAGGACGGGAGCGGGAAGTCGATGCGTTTCCAGGTCGATTCCCGGAGCGCCCAGGACACTCCCCCCGTCGCCGGCACGGCCACCCGCGGCGACAATGACGACATGCGCGTCATGTTGACCAAACCGAAAGCGCAGACGCTGGACTTCGGCCGCGAGGTCCTGTTTCCCACCCAGCATATCGAGCGTCTGATTGAGGCGGCCAAGCACGGCGGCGGCGTCATGCAGGCGCGCGTCTACGACGGCTCCGATACGGGCGCGAAAATCTTTGCGACCATGTCGGTAATCGGAAAGGAAGCGACGAAGCCCGACGAAGATACGCAAACCGCTTCGGCGCTGAGCGGAATACGCCGCTGGCCGGTCGTGATCTCCTACTTCAACGAGGCGTCGGGCGACGCCCCGCCTGAATACACGCTTTCATTCGACCTTTATGAGAACGGCGTCTCGGGCAGCCTCAAGCTCGACTACGGCGTGTTCGCCTTGCGCGCAAACCTTCGCAAGCTTGAGATTCTGCCCGCGACAGCCTGCAAATAGGTTTTAGAGCGGCGCTCCCTTCCCTTCTCCTTTTGGGAGAAGGTGGCGGGCGAAAGCCCGCCGGATGAGGGCCGCCACGAGGTAAGGCGCTCCGCGCGCGAACCCTCACCCCAACCCCTCTCCCGTAGGAGAGGGGAACGGCCCCTCCGAACGCGCCGCGCCACGCGTTCACTTGGTC
>DATCEJ010000480.1:0-14953 GCA_036510135.1 Roseiarcus sp.
ATGAAAGCGATCTTGTTGTCATGCTGCCAGGGAATATAGTCGGAGGGGCCGACGTGGATATCCGCGTCATCGAGCCGCTCGTCGAGCTGCGACTGGACGGATTCCGTCTTGGAAAGCTTCTTCGACTTGAGCCGCTTGCGCTCCAGCATGTTGAGAAAATCGGTGTTGCCCGCCGTATTGAGCTGGTAGGTCCGGTCAAGAGCGACGCCCCGGTCGGCGAACAGCCGCGCCAGCGAGCGATGGACGATGGTCGCGCCGACCTGGCTCTTGATGTCGTCGCCGACGATGGGCAGGCCGGCGTCCTGGAACTTTTTCGCCCATTCAGGATCCGAGGCGAGGAAGACGGGCACGCAATTGACCATCGCGACGCCCGCCGCCAGGCAGGCTTCCGCATAGTGCTTCACGGCCTCCTCGGAGCCGACGGGCAGATAGCACAGCAGCACCTCGGCGCCCGACTTGCGCAAAGCCTCGGTGATGTTGGTCGGCTCGAGGTCGGCTGGGCGAAACGCGACGTCGTCGTCATAATCCGCCATATGCGGCGCCACGCCGTCGAACTGGGGACCCATCTGAACGACGACATTCGATACCGGCAGCGAACTCTGGAAGACACGCGTGTTGTTCGGCTTGGCGAAGATCGCTTCCTCGAGCGGCCGGCCGACCTTACGCTTGTCGACGTCGAACGCGGAGACGAACTCGACATCGCTGGCCCGGTAGCCGCCGATGGTCTGGTGCATCACGCCATCGAGCGCCGCATTGCGGCGGCTCCGGTAGTATTCCACGCCTTGCACCAGCGCGCTGGCGCAATTGCCGACGCCCGCGATGGCGACCTTGATCTTCTTTTGCATTTGCTCAGAGATCCTCACGATGCCCGCTGATTGGGTCAGCGGAATCCGCCTCTTATCCACAGGCGTGACGAAAGCGTAAAGTATATATATGACCGGCCTGCGGCCGCAAAGCCGGTTTTTCATGTGCGCGAGCGGGTAATTTAGGCCGTCCCCTGATCGCCAAAGCCCGGCGACCGGGGCGCATTACATGCCGAAAGCGGGGGCTCGGCTATTGCCGCGTTTGAGATTCCGATAGCGGGCCATCGCCCAAAGCGGAAAAAACTTGGAATAGCCGTGGTAGCGTAAATAGAACACCCGGGGGAAACCCGTCGCGGTATGGAACGGCTCGCTCCACAAGCCGTCCTCGCCTTGCGAAGCGGCGAGATAGGCGATTCCGCGGGCGACGGCAGGATGGTCGGCTTCGCCCGCCGCCATCAGGCCAAGCACCGCCCAAGCCGTCTGGGAAGCCGTGCTGGGCGCGGGTTCATAGCCCTTATAGTCGAGCTGATAGCTGCTGCCGCTCTCTCCCCAGCCGCCGTCCGGATTCTGGATCCGATCAAGCCATCCTACCGCGCGCCGCACGGGCTCGGATTGCGGGTCCTGGCCGGCGATCGCGAGCGCGCATAACGACGACCAGGTTCCGTAGATATAGTTCATCCCCCAGCGGCCGAACCAGCTTCCGTCCCTCTCCTGATCGGCCAGGAGGGCGTCGATCCCGCGCGCCAAGACCGGGCTCGTTTCGCGCGTCTCGCCGAGCTGAGCGAGCATCGAGACGCAACGCGCGGTGACGTCCGCGGTCGGCGGGTCGAGCAGCGCGCCATGGTCGGCGAACGGGATGTGGTTAAGATAAGAATGGGTGTTATCGGCGTCGAAAGCGGCCCATGCGCCGTTGCGGCTTTGCAGTCCCTCGATCCATTCGCGCGCCCGCGCGATCGCCGGCGAGTGGGCGTCCGGAGCCTTGGTCAAGCCGCCGCGATCCGCGCGGTCCATCGCCATGGCCACCACAGCGGTGTCGTCGGTGTCGGGATAGTGCGGATTGGCGTATTGGAACGCCCAGCCGCCCGGCCGAACGTTCGGACGTTGAACGGCCCAGTCGCCCTTGACGTCAAGGATTTGGAGTGGCGCGAGCCAATCGAGCGCCGCGCGCACGGGCTCGCCGCCGGCTTCGCCTCCGGCCTCAAGCAGCGCATGGGCGGTGAGCGCCGTGTCCCACACAGGCGACAAGCACGGCTGGCAATAGGCCTCGTCCTTGCCGATGACGAGCAGTTTCTCGATCGATCGGCGCGCAGTGACGAGATGAGGATGGCCAGGCGGATAGCCGAGCGCGTCATACATAAGGACGGCGTTCGCCATCGCGGGATAGATCGCGCCGAGGCCTTCTTCGCCATTGAGGCGCTCGGTCACGAAAGCTTCGGCGGCGCCAATCGCGCGGCGGCGCAAGGAAGCCGGAAAACAAGGCTCGACGAGCTTGAGCAACCAGTCGATCGCGCCGAAGATTTTTACGCCTGCCCATGCCTGATGCGCGCCCTTTGGCCACTCGCGCACGGTTTCCGGCGGGGCGACGAACAGCTCCGGGATCGTGACGCCGCGCGGATTGGCGGGCCGCGGCTTCAGCGCTTGCAGCACAAGCAGCGGCGCCATCACCGTGCGCGCCCAATAGGAAACCTTGTCGATATGGAAGGGAAACCAGCGCGGCAGGAGCATAATTTCGACCGGCATGGTCGGCACGCCGCGCCAGGGAATGGCCTCGTAGAGCGCAAGCAGGAAACGGGTGAAGACGTTGCTCTTCGCCGCCCCGCCATGGCCAAGAATCGCTTCGCGCGCATGGGCCATGTGCTGCGCCTCGGGATCGTCGCCGATCATCTTCAGCGCAAAATAGGCCTTGACGCTGGCGCTCATGTCGAACGGGCCCGCATGAACGAGCGGCCAGCCGCCATGATCGCCCTGAACGCGCCGAAGATAGACGGCGATCAGGCGCTCGAGTTCGAGATCGGGCTCTTCGCCGCGGAAATGCCGGAGCAGTACGTATTCGGCGGGAATCGTCGCATCGGCCTCAAGTTCGAAACACCAATGGCCGTCCTCGTGCTGTCGGGCGAGCAACGCGTTCGCCGCGCTCGAGATATGACGCTCCAGCGCCTCAAGTGACGGCGGATCTTGAGAATGGTCGAGGGCGATATTCATTTCGAAAGGCCTATAACGCGGCGGCTTGGCGCACTCGCGCCCGACCGAACGATTGAAGCCGCCTTATAGCCTGAACGCACCGCGCCTTCGATCGTGGCCGGCAGACCGGTCTGAATCCAGTCGCCAGCCAGGACAACATTGGCCCATCGTGTGCGCGAATCCGGCCGTTTGGCGTTCTGCGCCGGCGTCGCCGCGAAGGTCGCCCGCTTCTCCTTGACGATCTGCCAGGGCGGTAGATCAGGAGGCAGTCCAGTCAGCGCCGCCGCCTCGCGCCAGATCTCGGCCGCAAGCTCATCGCGCGGACGATCGATCAGCCGGTCGGCGTTGCTGATCGTGACGGAGAGACGATCTGGAAAAGCGAAAAGCCATTCGATCTCAGCGTTGACGACGCCAAGAATCGCAGGCTGCCCGCGAGGCGGCGCGATTTGGAAATGGACATTGAGAATGCTGCGAAATTCGTCTGGCGCCGTCAGCCCCGGAAGGAGGTCCTGCGCGATCCATGGCGGCACGCTGAGGATCACGGAATCGTCCACGCCGAGTTCCTGCTGCGTCCGGTCAAAGTCGAGCCCAGCGGCGCGCTTCTCCTCGAAGCGGACGGCCCTGAGGCGGTCGCCGAACCGAACCGGAGACCCTCGCGCGGCGAGAAAGGCCAGCGCCGGGTCGATGAAGCTACTCGCGAGGCCATGGGCGGCGAACAGAGGGTGGCAGGCTTTTCCGCCAGCGGCGAGAGTCTCGCGCAACAGACCCGCGGTGAGCGCTGCGGAGCTCTCCGGAGGGTCCGTGTTGAGCGCGGAGGTTAGCAGCGGGCGCCAAAGCCGCTCGTAGAGCGGCCCCTCACAGCGCATCGCCTCGCCGACGGTCGCGCTCCGCCCCTTCATGAACACGCCGAGCGGGGCGAGATATTCCCCGAGCGCCGTGCCGGGCACGCGCTTCTTCCGATCAAACAGCCACCATGGGATACGGCCCTCGCTGAGATCGAGCCGCCAGCGCGCGCCGCTCTTGAGGTCCGCGAAGTCGAAGATCGCCGCGCCCGGATCGTGCAGCGTCCCGCGCGCGCCGATTCGGTCGAGATAGTCCAGCGCCTCGTGATTGCCTGACAGCAGCAGATGGTTGCCATTGTCGATAACGAAACCGAGCGTCGGGTCGAGATAAGACCGGCAGCGGCCGCCCGCGAACGCGGCAGCTTCATGCACGATGATCTGATGTCCGGCGTCGACAAGGCGCACAGCCGCGCTCAAGCCGGCGATGCCCGCGCCGATGATATGAACCACACCGCCGTTCACAGGATGCCGTATCGCAGAAGCGCGCCAAGCAGGCGCAGGCGGCTGGCCCTGACGCGGCGCCGTGGTGGCGCGAAGCCCTCTTTCAGCATCCTGTCCAGGATCGAGCCATAGGCCGCGGCCATCAATCGCGGCGCTTTCACCGCCGCTCGCGGCGCCCCCGCCATGAACGACTGGGCCTTCTCGAAATGCTCATGAGCGCGCGCAGCCACTTCGACACAGGCGCCGGTAAGCTTCGGATCGGCAGCGGCGGTCAGAGGCTCGTCGGTCTTCACTCCGGCAGCGGCCAGCGCCTCGCGCGGCAGATAGAGCCGGTCGATGCTCGCGTCCTCGTCGATGTCACGCAGGATGTTGGTGAGCTGAAGCGCGCGTCCGAGATGATGGGCAAGCGCCACGCCAGGTGCCTCAGGCAGGCCAAAAATGCGCACCGAGAGCCGGCCAACGGCAGACGCCACCCGATCGCAATAGAGGTCCAGCGTCGCCCAGTCCGGAGCGCGGATGTCCTGTTCGGCGTCCATGGCCATGCCGTCGATCACAGCGTCGTAATCTTCATGCTTCAGATGAAAGTCGCGCGTCACCTCATTGAGGATTGCGAGATGGGGCGGCGCCCGTCCGGCGAACATTGTGGCAATGTCGGCGCGCCACTGCTCCAGCTGGGCCAGGCGCTCAGCCGCTGTCGCGGGCCCGCGGTCGTCTGCGATGTCGTCGACGGCGCGGCAGAAGCCGTAGACCGTGAACATCGCCTCGCGCTGACGCTCTGGCAGAATGCGCATGGCTGAATAGAACGAGCTGTGCGCCACAGGCGCCGCCTGCGAACTCATGCGGCCGCTTTCGCCCGCCCGCGCCCCATGCGCATCATCGCTGAGCTAAGGAAACGCGCCGCGCCAAGCCCGCCGACCAACGCAACGCCGGCCTTGCCGAGATGCACGCGCTCGCTGAGCGGATCGCGTGTTTCGAGATTGCGCGCGAGGCGCCGCGCAAGCGCGCCGATCGCGGCGATCTCCGCGCCAAGACGCACGTCCTTGATCTGCGGAATGAGCGGCGCTCCGCGCGCCACGAGTTCGCTCGTTCGGCGGCCAAGTTCGGCAAGCGCCCCGCGCAAAGGCGGCGGCGCCTTCGGCGCATCCAACATTTCCACCGAGGCGTCGTGCGCGGCGAGCGTATCGAGCGGCAGATAAACGCGATCGAGGCTTTTATAGTCCTCTGCACAGTCCTGCAGATGATTGATGATCTGCAGCGCCGAACAGAGAGCGTCGGAGGCCGGCCACATGGAGGGATCTTCTTCGTGCACGTCGAGAACGAAACGGCCGACTGGCGCCGCGGACAAGGCGCAATAGTCCATGAGCTCCAACCAATTGGCGTAACGGTTCTTTCGCGCGTCGAGCCGAAAGGCCTTTAAGAGATCGAGCGCATGTTTCGAGCTCAAGCCGGTCTTGGCAAGCTCAAGCCGCAAGGGCTCGGCTTCGTCAGCCGGCGCCCCGCGCCCGGTCAGCGCGTCGTCGAGATCGTCGAGGAGCTCGAGCTTCGTTTCTGGCGACAGCGTCGGATGATCGGCGACATCGTCGGCGGCACGCACGAAGCGATAGAAAGCCAGGATCGGACCCCGTCGCTGCTCGCTCAAGAGCCACGAGGCGACAGGAAAATTCTCGTCCCGATGGCCCTTGCCTGAGAGCGCCTCCTTCACCGTCGTCATGCGCGCCCTGTCTCTCGCATCGGCGCTTGGAATCGTCCCTTCCAGTAGCCGCCGCGCCCCCGCCAATATTGGTACGCGGAATCGAACGTGAAGGCGACATAGGCCGCTGCGATTGCAGGCAGGGCAAAGCCGCCAATCACGGAGCGCCCGTAAAGCCGCAGCATCGGCGCAAGCGCGATCGCCATCATTGCCCACGTGACCGCGCCGATCGCTTGCGCCGCGCCGCGCGCGAGTATGGCGAACAACGGCGGGGCCAGATAGACAAGCGCCATTCCTCCGATCGCGCCCACAAGCCGCAGGGGCGAATAGCGTAATTCGGCGAACGCGGAACGCGACACCATCCGGCGGAATTCGGCGAAGGTGGAATAGGCGCGTAAGCTATCGACATTCTCGGTTAGCCCAAGCCAGATTGGCCCCTGCCCTTTCATGAGCGCGCCGAGAGCGCAATCGTCGATGAGCGCGTTGCGCACAGCCTCGAGCCCGCCGGCTGCATAAAGAGATTCGCGTCGCACGAGCATGCAGCCGCCAGCGGCTGCGGCGGTCGTCCGCCTCGGGTCGTTCACCCAGGCGAAGGGATAGAGCATCTGAAAAAAGAAGACGAAGGCCGGCGCGAGCCAGCGCTCAGCTGCGCTCTCGCAGCGCAGCCTGACCATCAGCGACGTCAGCACGCTGTTTTTCGCGCGGGCGATGGCGACCAGACGAGAGAGCACGTGCGGCGCATAAGTGATGTCGGCGTCCGTGAAGAGAACGAATTCAGGCGCGTGCCCGCTCGCTTCGACCTCGGCCAAGCCCTGGCGCATCGCCGACAGTTTGCCGGTCCAGCCGGGCGGCGGACCGTTTCCCGTGAGGATTTTTAGGCGCTCGGACCCGTGTGCGTCGCTCGCCGCGTTCGACGCAACGGCCGCGGTGCCGTCTGTACTCTGATCGTCAACAACCACCACCGAAAAGGCCCCGCGATAGTCTTGGCCAAGGAGCGAACCGACGCTGCGGGCAATCATGTCGGCTTCGTCGCGAGCGGGGATGATTGCGACGACGCTCGGCCAAGCGTCCGCCTCGGTCCTTACAGCAAATTGGGTTTCCGTCGAACCGCGATCGTCATTGCGAGCGTAGCGAAGCAATCCAGGAGTCGTCAGGCGCCTTACGCCCCCCTGGATCGCCGCGTCGCTTCGCTCCTCGCGATGACGATTCGATCGAACATTGTTCGCAGCGGCCGCCAGCGCAGCGGTATCGTCCCGCTCCCCGCACAGCCAGAACCATCCCCTGCCAAACAGAAGATAAGCCCAGATCGCAAGCGGAATGAGGGAGATCGCGGCAAGACTCATTTGAGATGGCCGTGGGCGCGAAACCACGCGATCGCGTCAGCGAGACCCTCGACATAGGACCTTGAAACATAGCCGAGCTCTCGCCGCGCCTTGGAATCGTCGAAGAACATATGATGGCGCGCCATCCGCAGGCCATCCATCGTGATGAAGGGTTCGACGCCGCGAAGCGTCGCCAACAACTCGGCTCCGTATGCGATTGGATAAAGCATTGTCCGCGGCAGCTTGAGCGTAGGAGGCCGCCGTCCGACCAGCCGTGCGATGTCGGCAAGCATATCGCAGAGGAGGACGTTTTCGCCGCCAAGAATGTAACGCTCGCCAATCTTACCGCGTTCAAGCGCGGCGATGTGTCCGGCAGCGACATCGTCGACATGCGCGAGGTTGAGTCCGGTATCGACAAAGGCAGGCATGCGCCCCGACGCAGCCTCGATGATAATGCGGCCGGTCGGCGTGGGCCGCACGTCGCGCGGGCCGATCGGCGTCGACGGGTTGACGATCACCGCCGGCAAGCCGTCGCGCTTGATCATCGCCTCGACCAGACGCTCAGCGGCAACCTTGCTGCGCTTATAGGCGCCGATCCCCTCGCCGTCCGCGAGCGGATTGTCCTCCGTCGAAACAGCGCCGTCGGTGATCTTCAAGGTCGCCACGCTGCTGGTGTAGACGACGCGCTCGACGCCGGCGTTGAGCGCCTCCTCCATGATCAGGCGCGTGCCCTCGACATTGCTGCGGCGGATCTCTTCCGGGTTTCGCGCCCAGAGCCGGTAATCGGCAGCCGCGTGAAATAGGTATCGTACGCCTTTCAGCGCCGTCGCCAGCGAGGCGCGATCGCGGAGGTCGCCCTCGCAAACAACGTCCGCCACGTTGAGGTTTGTGCGCGGGCTCGATGGACGCGCCAGAACGCGGACGGCGTCGCCGCGGGCTCTCAGCGCAGCGGCGATGGCAGAGCCGAGAAAGCCGCTCGCGCCCGTGACCAGGACGGTCGACCGAGGCGCATAGGCCTCGCCCCCGACAGCAACCTCGTCCATGCGGCTCGCAGATTCAAGGTTCGCATGAGCCCCGGGGGGTCTGACTTCACGATCCATATGATCTCGAGCTTACCAGACAGAGAACCCGAAATCATCGCGAGGCGGGCGAATGCCGGGTGAACCCTCAAGTTCGTGCCGGATGACAGGGGTGGGCTTTTAACCCTTTGCCCTTTCGGCGCAACCTCGGACAAGTCAGTCATATTTTTACATATTCCTTGTGTTTTATATGGGCAATCTCATCATGGTGAATGCCGCTGTAAGCGGCAGACCCGCAGGGGGCGCGAGGCGACTCGTTAGTTGCGCCCCAACCCGTTGAAAAGGCTCGATTGCGACTCGTAAAGGACGACGGCCCCATTGCTCCTCGTCGTTGATCCGGCCGGGCGCCGTCAAGGACCCTCAACACCTCAGACGGGTCGGCGGGGGCGACCCTTCAACTCTCCAGTTCGACGGCGGCGCTGAGAAGGCCGGCCCCATCCGCGCTTTGGCCGACATGGATCTCGAACCTCCCCGGCTCCAGAACGCGATCGAGGCTCGCGGCGACGAACGCCAGATCCTCAACCGGAAGCCGCCACGTCACGGTCCTGCGCTCTCCAGCCTTGAGGACGGTCTTCCGCACCCCCTTAAGCTCCAACAGCGGCCGAGCGACGCTCGCGACGGGATCGCGCACAAACAGGAACGCTGTCGCCTCGCCATCCACCTCGCTCTCGTTATGGGCGGCCACCGTCACCTTGACCGTGTCGCCGGCCTTAACGCGGGTCGGCTCACAGCGAAGATCGCTCAGCGCGAAGCGGCTGTATGAAAGGCCGTGTCCAAACGGAAATTGCGGCGTCGGGGGCAGATCGAGATACGTGCTGGAATAGTGCACTCCGGGCGCGTAGGGGCGGCCGGCGGGAAGCTCATTGTAGAAGATCGGGACCTGCCCAACATCGCGCGGCCAGGTCAGGGGCAATCGGCCGGTCGGGTTGAATGTCCCCGTCAGAACCTCGGCGACCGCATGTCCCGCCTCTTGCCCAAGAAACCACGTCGCCAGCACCGCGTCGGCGCGCTCGAACAGCCACGGCGCGGTCAACGGCCGACCTGAGGAGAGCGTCACGACGACAGGCTTGCCGAGGTCAAGTATGGCTTCGGCGAGCGCGCGCTGGCGACCGGGCAAGCCGATGTCGACGCGGCTGGCGGCCTCCCCGCTCATCGCCCCACTTTCGCCAAGGCAGAGCACGATGGCCTCGGCGCTTCCGCACAGGCCAACCGCAGCTGATATTCCGTCTGCATTTGCTCCCGCGATGTCGACGCCGGCGGCATGATCGATTCGGCAGTGCGGCAGCGCCGCCTTGAGGCCCTCGAGAATGGACACGGCGTCCTCAGGCTTACCCGCCGAAGCCCAGGAGCCCAGCATCTCGCCCGGCGCTTCAGCCAAAGGACCGATCACGGCGATGCGCGCGATCTTCGGAGAGAGCGGCAAGACGCCCATGCGGTTGGACAAGAGCACAATCGCCCTCCGCGCCGCGTCACGCGCCAACGCGCGCCGCTCCTCTGCGCGGCGCGGCTCCGGGAGGACCGAGCCTCGGCGATAGGGATCATCGAACAGGCCAAGACGCTCCTTCAGTTCGAGCACACGCCGGACGCTGGCATCAACCGTGGCCATTGTTACGAGACCGCGGTTGAGCGCCTCGGGCAGGCCCTGCAGGTAGGCGCCGCTGGTCATATCGAGGTCGACGCCCGCATTGAGCGCGAGCGCCGCGGCCTCGACAAGATCCGCGGCAACGCCATGATTGAGGAGTTCCGCGACAGCGTTGTAGTCGCTGATCAACACGCCCTCGAAGCCGACGATTCCCCTGAGCCAACCCTGCAACAGCTTGGAATTGGCGGTCATTGGCGCGCCGGCGACATTGATGAACGCCGGCATGACCGCCGCTGTCCCCGCAGCAACCGCGGCCGCAAACGGCGGCAGGTAGATCTCGTGCAGAGTCCTCTCGGACACTTCCGCCGAGGCATATTCGCGACCGGCCGTAACCGCGCCATAAGCGCAAAGATGCTTGGCGGTGGCGGCAAGGCTATCCGGCGCGGAGAGATCCGTTCCTTGGAAGCCGAGGGTCTTGGCCGCCGCCATCTGGCAAGCAATCCATGTGTCTTCGCCGGGGCTCTCGATGATGCGGCCCCAGCGCGGGTCGCGCGCCACGTCGAGCATAGGCGCAAAGGTCAGAGCAACCCCGTCCTCCGCAGCCTCCTCGGCGGCGACGCGCGCCGTCTTCTCCCAAAGGTCAGGGTCAAAGAGGCAGGCTTCCGCCAGGGAGACGGGAAAGATCGTGTGATGGCCATGGATAACGTCGAGACCCACGAGCAGGGGAATGCCGAGACGGGATTCCTCGACCGCGAGGCGTTGGACAGCGCGGGTTTCGGCCGCGCCCCAGAGGTTGAGCAAGTTTCCAATCCGCCCGGTTCGAATCCCCTCCTGCATGTCGCGAAGCTCGCCTGGGCCGGTAACCACACGGGATGCAGCAACCATATTGAGCTGCCCGATCTTTTCCTCGAGCGTCATCTTTTGGAGCAATGCGTCGATGCGTCTCATGCGCTTGCCTTATCTTGAGCGATCGGCCGAGGGTTCCGACCGCGATCGAAAACAGACTTCGCAATCGGCTTGTGACGCTGCATCAGTCAACCTCGGGGCCCCTGAACATCCGCCAAGACGACGCGGCCGGATCGTGCGAGAATAAGCGCCGGGGAAGGGGATTCGATGGCGGAACGATCCAAGGAACCATCAAAGGACGCCGACAATACGGATAGCGCCTCGCTCAAAAGTCTGTTCTCCGACGTCGTCTGGATGGCTTCGGCGTTCTGGATTTCGCGCCAGCGCGACAAGCTCCTGATGCTGGCCGGCGGCTTGATCGTCGTGGTCGGCGCCACAGCCTACATGCAAATCCGGCTCAATTCCTGGAACCGCCCATTTTATAACGCCCTGACCAACAAGGACATGGCAGGCTTCCTCGCCCAGCTTTGGGTCTTTGGTGAGATCGCGGGCGTATTGCTGGTCCTCAACGTGGCGCAGATGTGGCTGAACCAGAGCTCCAAGGTCGTCTTGCGCCAGGGGCTGGTGAACGATCTCCTCGACCAGTGGCTCACGCCTAAGCGCGCCTTCCGCCTTTCGAATTCGGGCCCGCTCGGCGCCAACCCCGACCAGCGACTCCAAGCCGACGCCCAGCATTTAACCGATCTTTCCACCGACTTAGGCGTCGGTCTTCTGCAGTCCAGCCTACTCCTGCTCACGTTTGTCGGCGTCCTGTGGGGGCTCTCACGGGGCCAGTTTCTGCCGTTCGGAGGCCGCGACTTCTCCCCGCCCGGTTATCTCGTCTGGTGCGCGCTGGTCTACGCGGGTGTCGCGTCGTTCATTAGCTGGCTTGTCGGCCGCCCGCTGATCAACCTCAACGCCGAGCACTATGCGAAGGAGGCTGATTTTCGTTTTGCACTCGTGCGGATAAACGAACATATCGACGGCATCACCCTTTACGGCGGCGAGGCCGACGAGAGAGCCCGCCTCAATGGCGTGTTCGGCGACGTGCTCGATATTTCACGGCGGATCGTCACTGCCGTGACGCGGCTCACGTGGGTGACCGCCGGCTATGGCTGGTTTACGATCATCGCGCCGATTCTGGTCGCGGCCCCGGCCTATTTCCAGAGCAAGATGAGCTTCGGCGAACTGATGGTGATTGTCGGCGCCTTCAACCAGGTGCAAACGGCCCTTCGGTGGTTCGTAGACAATTTCTCCAACCTTGCGGACTGGAGAGCGACGCTCCTTCGCGTCGCGCGGTTCCGCAAGGCTATCCTGGGCATGGATGACCTCGGCCAGGCGGCGAGCCGAATCAAGTTCACTGAGGCGGACGATTCATCAATAAAGATCGACGACCTTCGCGTCGCCTCGCCGGCAGGCTGCGTCATGCTGAGCGAACCGCATACGGACATCGACGCCAAGGAACGGGTCCTTATCGCTGGCGAAAACGGGGAAGAAAAGGCTTTGCTGTTTCGCGCCATCGGCGGACTTTGGCCGTGGGGAAGCGGCCGGATCACCCACCCGGCACGCAACACGATCATGTTCATGCCGGTGCAAGCCTATATACCGCCCGGCTCGCTTCGCGAGATCGTCGCTTACCCGCACCCAACTGATTCCTTTGACCATCCGGCTATTGTCAGCGCGCTTGCCGGGGTGGGACTTGAGCACCTCGAACCGCACCTCGACAAGGTGGATCGATGGGACCGGGAATTGACCGACGACGAGAAACAACGCCTCGCCTTTGCCCGCGTTGTCCTGCAAAGGCCGGGCTGGGTCGTGGTGAACGATGCGCTCGACGTTCTCGACCCGACTTCGCGCGAGCGTATCAGGACGCTGTTCTCGAACGAACTGGCTGAAATCGGCATCATCAACATCGGACACGACCAGCAGGAGAGCGGCTTCTATCTCCGCAAGCTGCATCTGGTTATGGATTCCGGTGGCCAGAAGTTCGAGCCCGAACGCGAGCACTCGATGGCTGAACCGACGAAATCCAACACCGAATCTCTACCCGCCGAATAGACAGGACATCGATGCCACATTCCGCGAAAACCAAGTCGCAGCACAGGGAAGTCAAGCGCCGAGAGAAACTCTCCGACGACGACCTGCTCGATCTTGTCCAGCGCCAAACCTTCCTGTTCTTTTGGGATGGCGCGCAGCCGGCAAGCGGACTTGCGCGCGATCGCACGGGACGGCTCGCGGATCCGGCGGACGATATCGTCGCGACGGGCGGATCCGGCTTTGGCGTCATGGCCATGATCGTGGCCTGCGAGCGCGGATGGGTAACGCGGCCCGACGTGCTCGCTCGCTTATCGAAAGCGCTGGACTGCCTCGAGAGGGCGACCTGCTATCACGGCCTCTACCCCCATTTCATGCACGGCGACACTGGCGCCACGAAGCCGTTCAGTCGAAAGGACGATGGCGCCGATCTCGTCGAGAGCGCGTTCCTGTTCCAGGGGCTTCTTTGCGCGCGCGCCTATTTCGATCGCGATGCGTCGGAGGAGAAACGGCTCCGCGACCGCATTACCTATCTCTGGAGCGAAGCCGAGTGGGATTGGTATACCCGAGGCACTCGAACCGCCCTCACATGGCACTGGAGCGTGACCAACGGCTTCGCGTTGAACCATCCTGTCCGTGGCTGGAACGAGTGCCTCATCGCCTATGTGCTGGCGGCTTCGGCGCCCCGCTATGCGATGCCCGCCGAGGCCTATCACGAAGGCTGGGTTCAGAGTCGCCAGTTCATTAACGGTCGCAGTTTCGAGGGCGTCGAGCTTCCGCTCGGACCTGACGCAGGCGGACCGCTCTTTTTTACCCATTATTCGTTCTGCAGCGTCGATCCGCGAGGGCTCAGCGACGCCTACGCGGACTATTGGAAGCAGAACGTCGCTCATACGCGCATTAATTATGCTTACTGCGTCCGCAACCCGCTTGGGTTCAAGGGCTACGGGCCGAACTGCTGGGGTCTCACGGCCGGCGACTCGGTCAAGGGCTACGACGCGCATTCACCCCGCAACGACAAGAGCGTCATCACGCCAAGCGCGGCCTTGGCGAGCTTCCCGTACTCGCCGACAGAGGCGATGGCGGCGCTTCGGCATTTCTATGACAATCTCGGCGACAAGATTTGGGGACGGTACGGATTCATCGACGGTTTCAGCGAGCAATCTGACTGGTACGCCGACAGTTACCTCTCGATCAGCCAAGGGCCGATCGTGGTCATGATCGAGAACTATCGCAGCGGCCTCATCTGGAAGCTGTTCATGGGCATTCCCGAGATCCGCGAGGGGATGAAGAAGCTCGGCTTCAAGAGTCCGCATTTCGTTTCAGCAATAGCGTGACCGCGCCTGACGATTGGATAGACCAAGAGGCGCGCTTCGCCGCCGGCGCGATGCTGCGCGCCGTCTCAGCAACGAACCTCATCAAGGAACGTCCTGGTTTCGGGCAGCGGGTCGTGCCTCGGCGCGGGTCAGTGTTGGCTTCGCCGATTCCTGCCGCTTACGATCCCGACCCCGACTATTTCTTTCACTGGTTCCGGGATTCGGCGATCATCATCGACGCGTTGCGCGTTGCGCAAGCCGAGGGATCTGAGAAGCAAACCGCTGTCGAGCGCTTGCGCGAGTTTGTCGACTTTGATCTGGCGCTCCGCAAGCTGGACGGACGCGAGCTTGTTCGTCGGGGCCGCTTCCGGGAAAAGGTTCAGCCCTCTTTCCTGCAATATGTGCGGCCCGACGATGAGATCGCCGCAGTCTTTGGCGACTCGGTGCTGGCCGAGGCTCGAGTGAATCCAGATGGCGCCCTTGATTTCACCCGATGGGCGCGCCCGCAGAATGATGGATCGGCGCTGCAGGTCCTAGCGCTCGCGCGATGGCGTAACGCGCGCACCGACGTGGACGCGCTCCAGGTCGCGATGCTGAATCTGGTGATCGGCGATCTAGACTTCATCCAGGCGCACGCAGCCGAGCATTCGTTCGACATCTGGGAGGAAGAGTCCGGCTATCATTACTACATACAGCTTGCGCAAGCCGAGGCGCTTGTTCGCGGCGCCGAGTGGCTTGAGGAAACCGGCGACGCCGCGCGCGCTGACGGTTGCCGTTC
>DATCEJ010000481.1:0-3615 GCA_036510135.1 Roseiarcus sp.
GCGCCAGACGCCACAGACGCAGGCCGTCCTCGCCAAGGCGTAAGAGCGCCTCCCGCTCGTCGATCCGTTGCAGGTCGCCGAGACAGCGAAAGCCCGAGCGCTCGAGCCGCTCCCGCCCTACCCTGCCTATGCCCCACAGCCGCTCCACGCTTTGGGTCGCAAGCCAGGCTTTCGCTTCGTTCCGCGAAAGCAAAGCAAAGCCACGCGGCTTATTGAGATCGGAGGCGAGCTTCGCCAAAAACTTGCAATAGCTCAGCCCCACCGAAACCGTGACGCCGATCTCGACCTCGACGCCGCGGGCGAAGCGGGCCAACGTTTCCGCGGCCCCCGCCCCGTTGGATGGCTCGCAGCCGCTGAGGTCAAGGAAGGCCTCGTCGATCGACAGCGGCTCGACCAGAGGCGTCAATGCCATCATCCGCGTTCGAATCTCGCGCCCGACCCGGGCATATTTCGCCATGTCGGGCGGGAGCACGATGGCGTTTGGACAGAGCGCCCGAGCGCGCGACATCGGCATCGCGGAGCGCACTCCGAAGGTTCGGGCGATGTAGCAGCAGGTCGCAACGACGCCACGCGGACCGGCCCCGCCGACGATCAACGGCTTATCGTTAAGGCTCGAATCGTCGCGCTTTTCGACCGCGGCGTAGAAGGCATCGCAGTCGACATGGGCGATGGTGAGGCCGGCCGCGTCTTCGAGGTTGATCGTACGAGGCGAGCCGCAATGTGCGCAGCGGGCCGAGCCCTGAGGATCCTTCGTCAGACAGTCGCGGCAGAGGCGCAGCCGAGGCGGGTCCATCAGGGCTCGCTCTCATGCGGCCTGCGGAGAGCCTCATGCGCCCGCGCCACCGTCTCCGGCTTGAGACCGGCGTCGGCGGCAAACTCAACGAGCAGCTTTTCGTCGGCCACCAGATAGTCGAGCACCGAGCCCAGGAACGTCGGGTCCGCGGCTGCGGTGCGGAGATTATCGGGGCCCAGTCCGGTTATCCCGAGGAACCGGTTCAGCCGGTCGGGATCGACGGCGATGAAGGTGAGTGCGCTCACCGCCAGAGATTGGGCGGAATCGGCGCTTGCGGATTGCATATTTTTCAAGGAATCGCGCATAGTCCGATTCGCCTTTCGTCAATGTCTTGCGCCTAATCTTAACCGGCGCGCCGGCCGAATTCATCCTCCATGGAACACCCGATGGCCAAGACCGTGCTCATTGTTGAGGACAACGAACTCAACATGAAGCTGTTCAACGACCTCGTCGAGACCCGAGGGCACCGCATCGTTCAGACACGCAGCGGCATCGAAGCGGTCGATCTGGCGCGCAAGCACCGCCCCGATCTCATCCTGATGGACATTCAGCTGCCCGAGGTTTCGGGCCTTGAGGTCACGCAATGGCTGAAGGATGACGAGGAGCTCAAAGGAATACCGGTCATCGCCGTGACCGCCTTCGCGATGAAGGGCGACGAGGAAAAAATCCTGCGGGGCGGTTGCGAGGCCTATCTTTCCAAACCGATATCGGTCGCCAAATTCTTTGAGACGATCGACCACTTTCTTGGACCCGGGTCCACCGAATGACGGCTCGCGTGCTGGTCGTTGATGACGTCCGGTCCAACCGCAAACTGCTCCAGACGAGATTGAGCCTCGAATATTTGAGTCGAGCCGGCCGGGCGCTCTCCCTATCGAAGTCGGCGGCCCGCAATCGCGCTACTCAGGACGCTGCGTGACCCGCGAGGGGGAATCGTCGCCGCGTCATTCCGCCGCCAGGACTTTCGTGTGATTTGACGCTAGGATCGGCTCGAGTAGCGTCTTCGCAATGTAGCGAACGACCGGCACGCACACGCCATCCCCGCAAACATGATAGGCGTCATTATAGCGCGCGGGGAGACGGTAGCTGTCCTCCAATCCCATTAGCCTTGCGGCCTCTCGCGGCGAGAGAAGGCGGGAACGAACGCGTTCGCCGTCGATGACGAGAATCGACTGACGGGACGAACCGCCTGCGGGGGTGCGCAAGCATCCTGCGAGATCGTCGAACCGAACCTCGGCCCGTTGGCGCTTCACGCCATTCGCATCGGGTCGGGTGCGCCGATAAACGCTTCCAACCATTCGCTTTGCCGACAATTTGGTCGAAGCAACCTTCGCCCGATTGACGGGCGACATGAGACTGAGAAGATAGTCCGTCTCCGCGGGTGAATGCCAGGCGACGCCGGTCGGCTCGTCCTCGATGAGGTCGGCAAAGCGGGTCTTGCGGACCCGTGGCGCCGGCGCCGTCCACCAGAGCCAGCGCTTTTTCGCTGATGGAGACAGGCCCTCGAACGCGTCGACGAGCGACTTAGGATGCCATTCCGCATCGGGGCCGTTCGAAACGAGCTCGGGTGGGATCAGTTCGTTCCTATCAGTCGCAATGAAAAATACGCGCGGGCGTGACTGGGGGACAAAACGAGAGGCGTTGACCACAATCGCGCCGAACCGGTATTCCGAACTTGAGAGCGCCGCGCCGATGGCGGCGAAATCCTTTCCCGCGTGCGATGTCAGGCAGCCGTACACGTTCTCGAGAACGATGGCGCGCGGCGAACGTCCTGCCTCCGCGAGCCCGCGCATAAGCTTCCAGAATGGCCAGAAGCTGCCTGATCTGGTGAGGGCCTCGTCACGTTCCCGGCCGAGACCTTTAGAGTCTCCCGCGAGCGAAAGGTCCTGGCATGGAAAGGACGCCCACGCGAGGTCGCTCGGTCGAGCGGGCAGATCGTCCAGCGTCAGCTTGGCGACATCCTCGAGTTTGATGTCGGCGTCGCCATAGTTTCGCTCGTAGGTTGCGACCTTCATCGCATCGAAGTCATTGGCGAACAGGCAGCGCCAGGACTGGCCGAGGCCAGCGCGCGCCATGCCTCCGCCAGCGAAAAACTCGAGGAAGGTCAGCTGACTTTCACGCATCGCCGATACGCTGAAGCCGAACGATGATTCGCGCAAATCCCCTGCCCGTCAGGCGCGCGCAGAGCCGCACATTTCGTTCGGCGGCCAACCGCCAAGCGCCGATGCCGCAAGCTTAAGCGACGCCAAGTTCGGCGTTGATTGCGGCAAGCTCGCGCTCGCCGCGCTCGAGATCGAAAGGTTGCGGCCGCCTGATCGTGGCCGCGGCGGCTTTGGCGCGATCCAGCGCCGCGCCGGAAAGCATCGGCGTCGCGGAGGCCACGGCGCGACCCTCTTCCAGATTGCCGTTGCAGTGCAGGACGATGTCGAGGCCAGCCTCGATCACCGCGGCGGCGCGCTCTTCGAACGAACCGGAAAGCGCCTTCATCGACAGGTCGTCGCTCAGGATGAGCCCTTCGAATCCAATTTCTCCGCGCATAATTTCCGCGACCACGATCGGCGACGCCGTCGCCGGACGGCGAGGATCGATCGCCGTGTAGAGGAGATGCGCGCTCATCGCCATCGGCAAGTCTTTGAGAGCTATGAAAGGCGCGAAATCGTGTTTGAGCTCGCTCAGCGCGGCATCGACAACCGGCAGTTCGTGATGGCTGTCCACACGCGCGCGGCCATGCCCCGGCATGTGCTTGATAACAGGCGCGACCCCGCCCGAGAGCAGTCCCTCGGCGACAGCCCGGCCCATCGCCGCGACCCGTTCAGGCCGGGACG
>DATCEJ010000482.1:0-7140 GCA_036510135.1 Roseiarcus sp.
AAAACGCGCGAGGACGAGCGTGTGGATATCTGGAGCGAAGAGCGCGGCAATGCTCGCAATCGTGAAAATGGAGAGGCCGACCAGCAGCGCCGGCCGGCGCCCAAAGCGATCCGACGCAGGCCCGTAGACCAATTGCCCCACCGCCAAGCCCAGGATGTAGAGACTGATCGTCAGCTCCAGAGCCGCCGGTGTCGCGTGAAGGTCCTTCGCCGCGGCGGGCAGCGCAGGCACGAATATGTGCATGCCGACAGGCCCGCTGAAAGTGAACACGCCCAACAGCCAGAGCGGTACGGCGCGTCGGCGATCGAGGTTCATCGGGCTGCCGATCGCTTGCGCTCGGGGGCGGTGGTTCGCGCTTCCGCGAGGTTTAGGAGCCGGTCCCTGACGGTTTCGAGCAGGCGAAGCGACCGCGCCAAGTCTTCGTCCGAAGCCTCGCCGAGGACAAGGTCGCGAATGTCCTGGGATACGCGCTCGACCTGCTCGACCCTCCGACGCCCGCGCGGCGTGAGCACCAAGCTCTTTGCGCGCCGGTCAGCCCGGTCCTCGCATCGCTCAACGAGGCCAGCATTTTCAAGCGCGTCGAGCAGGCGAACGACCGACGACCCATCGAGTGACAGGGAAGCGGCCAGCTCGTTCTGCCGCATCGGAGCTCCGGATCGCGCGATCCGAAGCAAGGGAAGCCAGGTTGCTTCCGTCAGCCCATGGGTCTGCAAACGCGCGTCGACCGCACGCCGCCATTCGCGCGCAACATTAGCGACGAGAGGAGCGAATCGAGCGCGAGCGTCTTTTGCAGCGAGCGGCATGGCCGCTGTAATAGATGGCATATCAATTAATGAGCTATCAATTATACGTGAAGCACGAGCGGACGCGAACAAGTCCTACGCAGAGTGTGACGACACCATTCGAGACGGTTTGGCCTCGTTGAGGAGAGGCAGGCAGCGGCTGCCGCGCCTGCGCGGACTATCGGCCGTTCTTATCCAACCAAGCCTTCATCTGCGCGATCTCCTTTTCTTGCGCGGCGACGATGTCTGTCGCCAACTGGCGCAATTCGAGATCGGTTCCGTACTGGAGTTCAACCTTGGCCATGTCGATCGCCCCTTGATGATGCGGAATCATCATGAGAGCAAAATCCTTGTCCGGCTTGCCCGTCGGCTTCGCGTGCATGTCGATCATCATCGTCTTCATCGAGGCCGCGAACGCTTTGTCGGCCGGAATCGCCGGAGGCCTCGTCGTCATGTTCATGCCCTTCATGTCCTCGGCGTCTGCGCTTTGCGCTGGAGACAAGAATGCGGACATGATCAGGGCGGCGATAAGAATGGATTTGTTCATAGGGCTTTCCTCCTGAGTAGAAAGAACGTCCAAATCGAGGCGGCTCGAACAACGGCCCTATGCGAACCGCGGAGGCATTTGATTACCCTCAAAAAGCCAGGCCCGACACGCCGGAGGCCCAAAGCCAGAGCAACCCCGCGCTCCCCGCAAGGTTCTCCAAAGCGTTTCAGGTCGCGGGCTTCGCATCCGACTGCCCGAGGCGCACGCTCCGCAATCTTAGCGCGTTGCCGACCACGCTCACCGACGAAAGCGCCATCGCCGCCGCAGCCAACACTGGCGACAGCGTGAGGCCGAACGCCGGATAGAGGACGCCCGCTGCGATCGGCACGCCCGCGGCGTTGTAGATGAAGGCGAACATGAGGTTCTGCCGGATGTTGCGCATCGTCGCTTGCGACAGTCGGCGCGCCGCGAGGATGCCGCCGAGATCGCCGCCGAGCAGGGTGATCCCCGCGGATTCGATGGCGACATCGGTTCCCGTGCCCATCGCGATGCCGACATCGGCCGCCGCGAGGGCCGGGGCGTCGTTGACGCCGTCGCCGGCCATGCCGACGACCCGGCCTTCCTTCCGCAAACGTTCGACTGTCTTGCCTTTGTCCTGCGGCAAAACCTCGGCTTCGATTTGCGCGATGCCGAGCTTGCGCCCCACGGCCTCCGCGGTGGCCCGATTGTCGCCGGTGAGCATCACGACTTGCACGCCTGCTTCCTTGACCGCGCGAATGGCATCAAGCGCGGTCGCCTTGATCGGGTCGGCGACCGCCATCACCCCGGCCGCCTTGCCGTCGATCGCCGCGAAGATCGCGGTCGCGCCCTGGCCGCGCAGGCCGTTTGCCATCTCTTCGAGCGCGCTGACGTCGATGCCGACCGCCTGCATCATGGCCCGATTGCCGAGTGCGACTTTGCGCCCGTCGATGGTTCCTGACACCCCTTTGCCGGAAAAACTCTCGAAGCCGTCGACCTTGACGAGCGTGAGATTCCGATCCGCCGCCGCGCGCAGGATCGCCGCCGCGAGAGGATGCTCGCTCAAGCGCTCAAGACTGGCCATAAGCTTGAGCAGCATTTCCTCGCTGACCCCATTTGCGGGCTTTAGCGCCACAAGCGTCGGCTTTCCCACGGTCAGCGTGCCCGTCTTGTCGACGACCAGGGTGTCGATTTTTTCCAGACGCTCGAGCGCTTCCGCGTCCTTGATCAAGACGCCCGCCTGAGCGCCCCGTCCGACGCCGACCATGATCGACATCGGAGTGGCCAATCCTAACGCGCAAGGGCAGGCGATGATCATGACCGAGATCGCCGCCAGCAAACCATAGGTCAAGCGCGGCTCGGGACCCCATATGGCCCATGCGGCAAAGGCGAGCGCGGCAACCGCAATGACGAGCGGGACGAACCAGCCAGAAACCTGATCGGCAAGACGCTGAATTGGCGCGCGACTGCGCTGCGCTTGCGCAACCATCTGCACGATCTGCGCCAGAACCGTGTCGCGCCCGATCTTGTCCGCGCGCATCACGAAGGCGCCGCTCTGGTTCAGCGTGCCGCCGATCACCTTGTCGCCCGCAATCTTGCCGACTGGCATTGATTCCCCAGTGAGCATCGACTCGTCGACAGCGCTTCGCCCCTCGACGATCTGGCCGTCCACCGGGACCTTCTCGCCCGGACGCACGCGCAAGGCGTCGCGGATCTTCACTTCCTCGAGCGCGACCTCTTCATCCGCGCCTTCCGCATGAACGACCCGCGCAGTCTTTGGCGTAAGATCGATGAGCGCGCGGATCGCGCCGCCCGTCTGTTCGCGGGCCCTCAACTCCAACACCTGCCCGAGCAGGACAAGGGTCGTGATGACCGCCGCGGCTTCGAAATAGACGGCCACGGCTCCATGGTCCCCGCGTAACGCGGTCGGGAACAGGTGCGGCGTAACGGTAGCGACAACGCTATAGGTCCAGGCTACGCCCACGCCTAAGGCGATCAGCGTGAACATGTTGAGATTGCGGCTCTTGAGCGACGCCCAGCCGCGCTCGAAGAACGGCCAGCCAGCCCAGAGCGCGACCGGAGTCGCAAGCGCTAACTGAATCCAGTTGGAAAGCCCTTCCGGCACGAACCGATGCAAGTCGACGAGATGGCCGCCCATCTCGAGCGCGAAGACAGGGATCGAGAGCGCGAGCGCGATCCAGAAGCGGCGGGTCATGTCGATGAGTTCGGCGCTCGGGCCGGTGGCTTCCGTGGCGACTTCCGGCTCCAGCGCCATGCCGCAGATCGGGCAGGCGCCGGGATGATCCTGACGGATCTGCGGGTGCATGGGGCAGGTGTAGATCGCGCCCGGCTGTCCAGAGATCGGCGAGGGCGCCGAGGTCGCGCCGTTGGCATGGGCATGCGTTAAGCCCGCCGACGCGTGAACCGGCTCCGCTAAGTATCGCGCGGGGTCGGTGACGAATTTTTCGCGGCAACGGCCTGAGCAGAAAAAGACCGTCTTCCCGCCATGCTCAGCCCGGTGCTTGGCCGTCGCCGGATCAACCGACATGCCGCAGACGGGATCCTTCGCGAGCGCACTCTGGGCGTTGGCGAGAGTCGTCGGCAAATGGTGCTTGTGTTCCATGGGCGTGACCGATACACCTTCCCATCATGGGAAGGTCAAGCGAATTCTCGACATGAACATCGGCGCGGCGGCGGCCTCGAGCGGAGTCACCGCCAAGATGATCCGCCATTACGAGGCGATCGGCCTGTTGCGACCGGCCGAGCGACGCGCGAATTCTTATCGCGACTACGGCGAGCGCGACATCCATGAGCTCCGGTTCATCTGGCGGGCGCGGCGGCTCGGCTTTTCGATTCCCGAAATCGGCGAGCTGCTGGCTCTATGGCGCGACCGGGGCCGCCCGAGCCGGGAGGTCAAGCGCATTGCCGAGGTCCATATCAGCGATCTTCAGTCGCGTGTCGCTGAGATGCAGGCGATGGCGAACACGCTTCGAGAGCTCGTCGCAACATGCCATGGCGACGATCGACCCGACTGCCCGATCCTCGATGATCTGGCGCTCGACAGGGGAGCGCTCAGCTAGGCGAGTCAGCGGGCTCCTTTGGCTTCACGCCGCAGGAGCCCGCGACGATCTTAGGCGGCGGTGGGCCGTGATAGGCGGCTGAAATTAGAGCGCAAATAACGGAGTTCGCATTTCTTCTCCGCAGTTGCAGCGCTTTGCCGAGCAGCGCGGGGATGGGTTGCTCCCGGAGTTCGCGGATCGCCTGCGAGAGATGCCGCGTCTCGGTGATCGCCGCCTGACAGCGATCGGCGTAGATGCAGATGAGCAAAGGGGCGAGGAAGACGTCGAGAAATCGGAAGAGCGTCCGGAACAGAAGCGCGCGCAGGCGTTAGACTGTGCGGGGCGGCGGCCCTACTAGGCGTCGATCCGCTAACCCAAAACGCGGAAACCCCTTGTCCGCACGGGGGCGCTGGTCCATGAGGCCGTCATGAACGTAGCTTCGTCCTCGACCGTGCCCAATTGGCCTGACCTCATCCGCCCCGTCATGCGCGACGTCGCGACGAGCGGCATCGTCGAGGTGTTCAACTATGGCCGCGGGCGACAGGGACTCATTCCACTATGGGTTGGCGAGGGCGATCTGCCGACGCCGCCTTTCATCAGCGAGGCGGCCAAGGCCTCTCTCGATCGCGGCGAAACCTTCTACACCTGGCAGAACGGGGTGCCGGAACTGCGCGACGCGATCGCGGCTTACATGACGCAAGTCTACGGCGCGGCCCCTGGCGGCGGCGCTTTCTCGCCCGCGAATTTCTTTGTGACGATCGGCGGCATGCATGCGATCGAAATCGCGACCCGGCTCATCGTCGGCCCCGGCGACGAGGCGCTGATCCCTACGCCCGCCTGGCCCAATTTCGTCGGCGCGCTCGAAATTTCCGGGGCGCGCGCCGTGCCCGTCCCGCTCGACAAAGGAACCCGCTGGAGCCTTGATCCGGCCAAGCTCGAAAACGCGGTGACGCCTTTAACCCGCCTCATCTTTTTCAATACCCCCGCCAACCCGACCGGCTTTGTCGCGACGCGGGAGGAGATCGTCGAGACGCTCGCCATCGCGCGCCGTCATGGGCTTTGGATCATCGCCGACGAGATTTATGGGCGCCTCACCTACGACGGCGTCCGCGCGCCCTCCTTCCACGACGTGATGGCGCCTGACGACAAGATTCTGTTCGTCCAGACTTTGTCCAAGAACTGGGCGATGACGGGTTTTCGCATCGGCTGGCTGGAGGCCCCGCGGGAGCTCGGCGCCGTGATCGAGAACGTTGTTCAGTATACGACCTCGGGCGTGCCCGTTTTCAATCAGCGCGCGGCGACGGCGGCGCTCGAACAGGGCGAAACGTTCCTCGCCTGGCAAATCGAGCGCTGTCGCCGCTCGCGCGATATCTTATGCGAGGGGCTGGCCAAGACCGGACGCGTTCGCTTCTTCAAGCCGGAGGCGGCGTTCTATCTGTTCTTCTCGATCGACGGCTTTTCCGATTCCCGCGCGCTGGCGCTAAAACTCATCGACGAAGCCGGTGTTGGCGCCGCGCCCGGAAGCGCCTTCGGTCCTGGCGGCGAAGGCCATTTGCGTATTTGCTTCGCCCGTGACCCCGAACAGATCGCCGAAGCGACGCGGCGCATGGCGCGGTGGCTCACGACCTGGAGCTAGGTGTTTCTGGATTGATGCGGCCGAAAGCGAAAAAACTCGGGCGACAATGTATTGCAAAAAATCAGAAATTAAGGTAAGCTTGCCTCATGAACAATTCTGCCTTTCCGCAGGCCAAGACCGCGAAATTGTCGTCCGGGGCCTTTCGCCGCGGGGGAAACCCCGAGATAAAACTTTCTGCCCTTTATCCCGCGTAACCCATTGATAAGGCTCGATTCGGACGAGAGAATCCAAGGAAATCCAAGGAAATCCAACCTCGATAAACGGGGGTCTTTATCGCGAAACGGCCACGCGCCAAGAAAATCCAAACGGACCCAGCGAACCAAGGTCGCGACCGGTCACGCGCTTCAGGCCCCGCGCGCGGGCAGGGGAGCGGCGCCGTGTTGCGAGACGGCGTCGATGTCGGCGGCGGTGATCGGCTGATCCACGACGAAGAAATACGACGCCGCCGAAGCAAGGCCGATGACCGCGCCCACGACCAACGCCGGGACGAACGAGCCGGTGTCCTGCACGATCAGTCCCGTAACGGTTGGGGCGAGCGCCCCGCCAAGGTAGCCGCCGAAGTTCTGCATGGCGCCGATCGACGCGGTGCAGTTTGTCGGGGCGGCGACTGAGCTCAGCGCCCAGGCGCAGGTGCTGGTGACGTAGAGGAAGAAGAGGGAAGCCGAAATGAATGCGATCGCCAGCGCGTTGCTGGTGACGAAGGCCGCGGCGAGAGTGCAGATCGCGGTGCCGCACAAGGCGATCGTGGCCGGATACCTACGGCTCTTCACCGGCGACACGCCGCGGCGCACCAGAATGTCCGTGAGATGGCCGCCCAGGACCCCGCCTACGACCCCGAAGACGAAGGGAATGGCTGCGGCGAACCCTGTGAACTTGACGCTCATATGCCGCTCGAGCTCGAGATAGCCCGGGAGCCAGGCGGTATAGATCCATGTCAGATAGATGCAGCCGAAATAACCCAGAATCATGCCCCAGGTGGTCCGGAAGCGGAACAATTGCTTCCATTCCCTGAGCGTCACGACAGTCCTCTGACCAGGCGGATCGCCATGGGTGCGATAAGCAGTCTCTTCCGCCGTCAGATCGATGTCGCTCGGATTGCGGTAAAGGACATACCAGACCGCCGCCATTGCAAGACCGGCGACGCCCATGACCATGAAC
>DATCEJ010000483.1:0-10889 GCA_036510135.1 Roseiarcus sp.
TTATTTCGCGCGCCGCGCGGCTGGCCTATCCGATCCGCGATGGGGTGCCGATCATGCTGCCGGAAGAGGCGCGCAAGCTCGACGATTGAGCCCCTCTTCCCTTCTCCCTCCGGGAGAAGGTGGCCGCGCGCAGCGCGGTCGGATGAGGGAGCCAGCCGCGGGACGGCCTGCTTCGCGCGTGAACCCTCACCCCAACCCCTCTCCCGTTGGAGAGGGGGCGCGTGCCCCTCGCCGATCGCATCACGTTCTAAATCGACGGCGCCCATTGGGCCGGCCGGGCTTTCGCGGTCGACTCGCTCGCTTTCTGCGCCTCAATCGCCGCCATCGTCGCGCGCAGCACCTCGGTCACGCCGACACGGGTCGCAGCCGAGAGCAGAAGCGGCTTGGCGCGCTTAGCCTCAGGCGCCAGCGGCGGCCCGAAACTGCGGACCGCGCGCTTAAGGCGCTCCATCTGTTGCTTGAGCGTTGCCTCGTCGACCGCGTCGACCTTCGACAGCGCGACAATCTCGGCTTTCTCGGCGAGGCCCTCGCCGTACGCCGCGAGTTCACGGCGGACCGTGCGATAGTCGGCGCTGGCGTTGGCGCCCGTCGCGTCCACGAGATGGACGATCGCGCCACAGCGCTCGACATGGCCTAGGAACCGGTCGCCGAGGCCGTGTCCCTCATGCGCGCCCTCGATCAAGCCGGGGACGTCGGCGAGCACGAAGTCGCGCCCGTCGATCCGGACGACGCCGAGGCCCGGATGGAGGGTGGTGAACGGATAGTCCGCGATTTTAGGCTTGGCGGCGGAGACGGCGGCGAGGAACGTCGATTTTCCCGCGTTCGGCAGACCGACGAGGCCTGCGTCGGCGATCAGCTTCAGCCGCAAAACCAGCGTGCGCTCGATGCCCTCAAGGCCGGGATTGGCGCGGCGCGGCGAGCGGTTGGTCGAAGTGGTGAAATGGAGGTTGCCGAAGCCGCCGTTGCCGCCCTTGGCGACCACGACGCGCTCGCCAGGCTCCGTCATGTCGGCGAGCATCGCGCCGCTCTCCTCGTCGAAGACCTGCGTCCCGACGGGCACCTTCAGCACCGCGTCGTCGCCGCGGCCGCCGGCGCGATTGCGGCCCATGCCGTGCATTCCGGTTTTGGCCTTGAAGTGCTGCTGGTAGCGAAAGTCGATCAGCGTGTTGAGGCCGTCGGCGCACTCGACTACGACGTCGCCACCGCGCCCACCGTCGCCGCCGTCAGGGCCGCCGAACTCAATGAATTTCTCGCGCCTGAACGAGGTCGCGCCTGCCCCGCCGTCGCCCGAGCGAATGTAGACGCGCGCCTGGTCAAGAAACTTCATCGCCCTGACCTTGTCACAAGACGCGCGCCAGGTCCGGGGGCGCTTCGCGCGACACCGCGACCGCGCCTGGCCAATCCGCACGAGCGAGGCGCAAGCTATGGCATTCGACCAGGCCCCCGCGCGCGGGCGCGCCCTGGAGCCCCGTGCCGATGTGCGCAAAACCGCATTTTCCGAGGACGGTCTGCGAGGCCTCGTTCTCAACCCTGACGCTGGCCAGGATCTCGACCGTGCGCGTCAGCGCGAAGGCCGCGTCGATCATGGCTTCGGCAGCCTCGGTGGCAAGCCCCTTACCCCAGGCCTCGGGCGCCAGCGCAAAGCCGAGCGCAAGGCGGTCCTTGCCCCGCGACTCGAGGCTGATCGACCCAAGTGCGTCGCTCTTCCCCTTGATCGGCGTCATCACCAAGGTCATGTCACGTCCGGCCGAGTTGCCTTCGCGCGCGGCATAGACGAATCGCTCAGCCGAGCCTTCGGGATAGGGATGAGGGATACGCGCGGTGTAGCGGGCGACTTCCCACCGGCTACAAAATTTATGGATCGCCGCGGCGTCGCAGATTCGGGGCCAACGCAGCCACAGCCGCGGCGTCTCAAGCCGGAACACATCGTCTCGTGCCAGATCGGGAAACATGAAATCACCGGTCAGCGCCCCACTGACGGGGGCAAAAATGACGAAGGGGACGCGACGACCGCATCCCCTTTGTAAGCTTCGCTTACCGGACGATTGAGGAGGCTCTTTGGCCTTTTGTCTCATCTCGAAATATCGGGTCTTTCGAGAACGTCCGCGGGGGCTTGTCGCCGAAGCGGGGTTCTCGTCTTGCTCCCCGCTTTATTCTGAAAGGCTAATCGATCGTACTGATACATATTGGCGTCCGTCGCCTTTTCGCTCAAAGGCGACTTCGCCGGGGGCGGTGGCGAACAGCGTATGATCTGTGCCAAGGCCAACATTTCGACCGGGGTGAAATTTGGTGCCTCGTTGACGTACAAGAATCATGCCGCCAATAACTTGCTCGCCGCCGAACTTTTTCACGCCAAGACGCCGACCGGCCGAATCGCGGCCGTTGCGCGACGAACCGCCTGCCTTTTTATGAGCCATAATCTTCGCTCCGAAACTTGCTGCAGCCGACCCTTCAAGAGCCCGCCAACCTTGACCGACCTATAGCGCGTTCAAACGCGCCGCGGAATTGATCGTTCTACCTATTCGCTCGCCGAAGCCGCCGCTCGCGCCGGGGCCGCGCCGCCGGTCAGAATGTCGGTCACGCGCACGATCGTGAGGTCCTGCTTATGGCCGCGCTTGCGCTTCGAGTTCTTACGGCGGCGCTTCTTGAAGGCGTAAACCTTCGGCCCGCGCGCCTGCTCGACGATCTCGCCGACGACGCTTGCGCCAGCGACTCGCGGTGCGCCGACATGATTGGTCGCGCCGTCGAACAGCGCCAGCACCTCGTCGAACACAATCCTGGCGCCGGCTTCGCCCGGCAGCGTCATGACGGTGATTTGATCCTCGGCGGCAACCTTGTATTGTTTGCCGCCGGTCTTGATGACTGCGAACATCGTTCTTTCCCGTGTTCCGCCCGAACACTACGCATGTAAAATGCGCGGCCGGCTTCTTTGCAGTTGACCGAAAATGCGGCTCTCGCGAACCGCGGCTTGTTGCTCTGGTTTTGAACTCAGGCGCTCAAAACTAAAAGCGCGGCTTTACGGCCGCGCTGGAGCAGAGCGAGCCTATAGGCAGAGCTTCGATCAAAGTCAATCGGCTTTGCGACGCCTTGCGGGCGGCGCTTGGCGGGCGCAGTTACGGTAGAGCACGGGATCCGGTTGGAGGGGAAATGTTCGTCGACTGGCTGCTCGCGAGCTTCCATCATCTGGCGGTCTTTTCGCTCGCCGCAATCCTGTCGGCGGAGATTTTCCTGACCGCGGGGCCGATCGACGACCGCATGGTGTTGAGGGTCGCCCGCGTCGACGCCTGGTTCGGCCTCGTGGCTGCGATCGTTGTCGCCGCCGGGGTTTTGCGGGTGTTCTTCGGCGCCAAAGGCTACGAATATTATTGGGTCAACATCTTCTTCTGGGCCAAGATGGCGCTGTTTGTCGGGGTCGGCCTCGTCTCCGTCGCGCCGACCATGCTGTACATCGGCTGGCGCCGCCGCGTTCGCGCTGATCCGACCTTCCGCCCGCCGGCGGACGAGATCAAGCAATTGCGCCAGGCTCTCTATGTCGAGGCGGGGCTCTTCGCCCTCATTCCGATTTGCGCCGCAGCGATGGCGCGCGGCTACGGGATGTGAGGGCGCGGCGCTCGTTCGAGTTAACCCAGCCGGGGGAGCACAAGGTCCGAAACCAAAATAACATGACAAGAATGTTATTTTGGTGACCTCGAAGCCATAAGCGCCGAATCTGCAGGGCGCCGGTAAAAGGGGTCGTAACACACTGAAAATATTGGGCGGCGCCGGTAAAATTGCGGTTGGCTGAAAAGCCGCTGCTGCCTTCGACCGTTCCCGGGCCGCCCGAACGGGCGCTTCACGACGTCTTGCGGCCTCGCTTTTGTCTTATGCAGGGATTGAGCCGAGAGCGCCTTTCCCCGTATCGCCGCATAGGGCGCCTACACCCCTTCAACGATGCGAATCTCGCGATCGGCTCCGCCGGCGAGCGCGGCCAGCGCTGCCTGATAGGCCGGACTGTCGTGCGCGGCCCGCGCCGCCTCCACGCTGTCAAACTCAAGGAGCACCGTGCGCTGCTGGAGGCCGGCCTCATAAACCTGCGCCGGCATTCCACGCGCCAGGAAACGCCCTCCTGCGCCAGTAAGCGCCGGCCCGGCGAGCTTGGCGTAGGCGGCCAGCGCATCCGGGTTGCTGATCGAACGATACGTGGAAATCCAATACGCTTTAGCCATCGTCATTTCCTCCCTTGAGTTGATACCGATCTCTCCAGGGAGGAGAAAATGGATCGCCTCCCTCGCGCCCTCCTCAGTCGATCAGCTTGTAGGCCGGCAGGGTGAGGAATTCGTCGAACGTGTCGCTGAGCGACATGTCCGAGAAGAGGGCGATCGCCTCCTTGAAGCGGCCGCCGTTGAACGCCTTGTCGCCGACCTCGCCCTTGACCCGCTCCATCTCGCCGGAGAGCGCCTCGCGGAACATCTCCGGCGTCGCCTCGCGGCCGTCGTCGAGCTTCGCCTTGAGATGCAGCCATTGCCAGACCTGGGCGCGAGAGATCTCGGCCGTCGCCGCGTCCTCCATGAGATTATAGATCGGCACGGCGCCGCGGCCCCTGAGCCATGCCTCGATATATTGCACCCCGACCCGGATGTTCTCGCGCAGACCCTCCTCCGTGCGCTTGCCCTTGTGCACCTCGACGAGGTCGGCCTGCGTCACGTGAACGTCGTCGCGCTTCTTCGAGAGCTGGTTCTTCTCCGGCATCATCCGGTCGAACACTTCCATCGCGACCGGCACGAGATCGGGATGGGCGACCCAGGTGCCGTCATGGCCATTGGTCGCCTCGCGCTCCTTGTCGGCGCGCACTTTCGCAAAGGCCGCTTCGTTCGCTTGCTTGTCGCCCTTGACCGGGATCTGCGCCGCCATGCCGCCCATCGCAAAGGCGCCGCGGCGGTGACAGGTCTTGATGAGCAGGAGCGAGTAGGCGTTGAGAAACGCCTTGCCCATCGTCATTTCCGACCGATCGGGCGTGAGGAAAGCCTTGTTCTTGCCGAGGCGCTTGATGAACGAGAAGATGTAATCCCAGCGGCCGCAGTTCAGGCCAACGATATGGTCGCGCAGTTCGTAGAGGACCTCGTCCATTTCGAACGCGGCCGGCAGCGTCTCGATCAGGACGGTCGCCTTGAACGTTCCGTGCGGCACGCCAAGCTCGCGCTCCGCATCGGAGAAGACGTCGTTCCAGAGCCTGGCCTCGAGATGGCTCTCGAGCTTGGGCAAGTAGAAGGCCGGCGTGGCGCCCTGGGCGATCTGGGTCTTGGCGCAGTGGAAGACGTAAAGGCCGAAGTCGAACAGCGAGCCGGACATCGCTTCGCCGTCGACGACCACATGGCGCTCGGGCAGGTGCCATCCGCGCGGCCGCACCATCAGCACGGCGGTCTCATTTTTGAGCGCGTAGGCCTTGCCGCTGACCGGGTCCGTGAAGTCGATTTTTCCCGCCCACCGGTCCTTCAGGTTGGCCTGGCCCTCGACCATGTTGGCGAAGACGGGCGAGGTCGCGTCTTCGAAATCGGCCATGAAGACCTTGGCGCCGGAATTCAGCGCATTGACGATCATCTTGCGATCGACGGGGCCGGTGATCTCAACCCGGCGGTCGAGAAGATCGGCCGGGATCTTGGCGACGGTCCAGTCGCCGTCGCGGATCGATTTGGTGTCCGGGAGAAAGTCCGGCAGCTTGCCGGCGTCAAAGTCTTCCTGGCGCTCCATACGCCGCGCCAGCAGTTCAAGGCGCCTTCGATTGTAGCGCCGATGCAGCCCGGCGATGAAGGCGAGCGCCTCGCCGCTCAGAATTTCGTCCCGGCGACCGCTGGACTTGGCGTTGATCTCGACGCCGGCTACAGCCGAGTGCGCTGTCATGAAGGGCTCCGCAAAGGCGTTGGAAGGTCAGGAACGCACGTCCTAGACCTTTTCTCCGCCTTTGTGGAGAGCCGGGGTCGATCAGGCCGCGAGGTTGGTTCGTTCGCCGACCGGGCGCTCGCGCCAGGCCCGACGCCTGACGAGCAAGCCGGACGGGTCGGCGTCCAGCGGCAGCGCCGTCGCGTCGTTGACGTCGGACCGAGTGAGGCCGATGTCGCGCAGCTCATATTCCGACATTCGCGCCAGGTCGGACATCGTGCGCCGGGCCGCGCCCACTCGGGCCGGCCAGGTGAGGACGCGCCACAAAGCCTTGGCCGCCCCGGACTCGAAATATGTAGCAACCATGTTCGCCTCCAATTTGAAGCGACAATTCCCCGTTCGGCGCCAAGCGCGCGCCGGTGGAAGTCGTTCAATCTCGGGATGCTTATCTCGGGATGCTTATTTATATGGTGAGGGCCATTGATCGGTCCAACGAATGTTTATAGAGTAACCGATCAAAATTTCGGATGAGTTCCATGCTCGACACTGACCAGCTGCGCTCCTTTCTCGCCATCGTCGATTCCGGCTCGTTCACAAAGGCGGCCGAGCGGGTGCACAAGACCCAGTCGGCCGTCTCGATGCACGTCCGCCGGCTGGAGGAGCAGCTGGGCTGCGCCCTGTTCGTCAAGCACGGGCGGGGCGCCCGGCTGACGGAAGAGGGCGAGAAGCTGATCGAATTCGCCCGCCGGATCGTTCAAGTCGAAGCGGGCGCGTTTGCCGCGTTGTCGCGCAAGGGGCTGCGGGGCGGGGTTCGGCTGGGGATTCCGGACGATTACGCGGAATCGTTCCTGGCTGACATTCTCGCGCACTATAACCGCCGCCACCCTCTGGTCGAGCTCTTGGTCGTCTGCGAGGCGTCGACGGAGCTTGCTCCACAGGTCGCCGCCGGAGCCCTGGATCTGGCGCTCATCACCGACTACGAGGGCCTCAAGGGGTTGGAGCTTTTGCGCGAAGAGCCGCTCGTCTGGGTCGCAGCCGATCGCTTTCAGGTGGAACAGGGAGGAGCAATTCCGCTTGCGCTCGGTAGCGCAACCTGTTGTTGGCGTCGCGTAACTGAAGAAGCCCTGGCCGAGGCGCCTGGCGTGACGCGGGCGCGGTTTTATTCCAAGAACTTCAGCGCGATCGGCACGGTCCTGCGCGCTGGACTCGCCGCGACGACCCTGCCAGTGTCGATGGTCGGTCCCGGACTCAAGCGTCTCGGGCGCGCCGAGGGATTGCCGGAATTGCCCCTCACCCGCATGGGCCTCCTCCACGCGCCCGGACGCCCGAGCGAAGAAGCCAAGGCGCTTGCCGAATCGATCCGCCAGACGCTTGGCGCCGAGGCGCGTCAAGCCGCCTGAGCGAGGTCGGATGCGCCTCGGTTGAACCGGTCCTTTTCGCTTCGATCCGTGGCAAAAATTTGCCTTCCGTCCCGGCCGAGCCTATTTCGGCGCCCAGTCCCGTTTTCACCCACGGCCCCGTCTCCGGCCGATACGTGAAGCTCTCGAAGACATTGATGACCGACGCGACCGCGCCAAGAACCGGGCTCATGCAATCGGTCTGGGCGAGCCCGATCCTGCTGCTCGTGATCACGACGCTGATTTGGGCCGCCCACTCGATCGTGGGCCGACTGGCCGTCGGCCAAATCGGGCCCATGACTCTGACCTGCCTCAGGTGGGGAGTCGCGCTCATTCCCATTCTGATCGCAGCCCGCCCTTCGCTTAGGAAAGACTGGCCCGCCTTGCGGGAGCGCTGGGTTTATCTGACGGTGATGGGCGCGGCCGGATACACCGTCTTCGTCGCGCTCTTTTACGTCGCCGCGCATTATACCAGCGCGCTCAATCTCTCCATCATCCAGGGCGCGATCCCTGCGCTCGTCCTGATCGGCGCGCGCGTTTTTCTAGGCGTGCGGTTCACTGCGCTGCAGGGTCTCGGCGCCGTCATCACCATGCTGGGCGTCGGCGTGATCGCGGCGCAGGGCGATCTCGCGCGGCTCGCGGCGCTTGCCTTCAACCGCGGCGATGTGATGATGGTTCTGGCGGCGGTGCTCTACGCCGGCTACACGATCGGCCTTCGCCAGCGGCCAAAGGTTTCGGGGGTCAGCATGCTGGCGGGCATGGCGCTCGCGGCCTTCGTCACCTCGCTTCCGCTGATGATCTGGGAAATCATGTCCGGCGGATTCGTCTGGCCGAACTGGCGCGGCCTCCTGGTGCTCGCCTTTGTCGCTCTCGGACCGGCCTTCATCGCGCAGCTCACCTATATGCGCGGGGTCGAACTGATCGGACCGGGCCGGGCGGGCGTGTTCGTCAATCTGGTGCCGGTGTTCGGCGCGATCATGGCGGTTGTCATTTTGGGCGAGCCGTTCGGGACGTATCATGTCCTCGCGCTCTTGTTGGTTGTCGGGGGCATCGTCATTGCGCAAAGAAGCTCGGCCGGCGCTCAACATTAGGCGCCGCCCAACCTTAAGGAGATCGAAATGGCCTGGATTGAACTGAAGCCCGAAGGAGCAGGCCCGATTCGAGCCTGGCGCGCCGATCCCTCAGGAAAGCCGCGCGGCGGCATCGTCGTCATCCAGGAGATCTTCGGCGTCAATTCGCACATTCGGTCCGTCGCGGACCGGTTCGCGGCCGAGGGTTACCTCGCCGTGGCGCCCGGGATCTTCGAACATGTCGAGCCCAAGTTCGAGGTCGGCTACGACGCGCAATCGAGAGAGCGCGGCATGGCGATCATGGGCAAGATCGATCGCGAGCAGATGCTCCGCGACGTCGCCGCAGCGATCGTGGTCGCCAAGCAAGGCGGCAAGGTCGGTGTTGTCGGCTTCTGCCTTGGCGGGACGGTCGCCTGGGGAGCGGCCGGCCAGCTTTCGGGCCTGAGCGCCGCGGTCTGTTATTACGGCGGCGGGATCATCGGGCTCAAGGACTTGAAGCCCAAGGTCCCGACTCTGCTGCATTTCGGCGAAAAGGACCAGCATATCCCAATCGCTGGGGTGAAAGAGGTGGCCGCAGCCCATCCGGGCGTCGAGGTCCACATCTACCCGGCCGATCACGGCTTCAACTGCGACCAGCGGGAGAGCTACGACGCCCCGAGCGCCACGCTCGCCTGGACGCGCACGCTGGAGTTTTTGAAGAAGCACGTGGGATAGCGGCGACGCCGTCGCGCGCTGACGCCTTCGTCTCGGCGACGCCAAATAAATGCAAGCAAATCCAAGGAAATCCAAGCAAAAAGGCTTGCATTTCCTTGGATTCCATTTTGGCCGAATCGGGGCTTTTCAATGGGTTACGGCGAATCCAAATAAAAAAAGTAACTCCCAACCAGGTTTCAGGCTTGGAGGGCTTGGATAAGAGATTGAGGTTGGGCGGTCAGGGTTTGGAGGATGTTCCAGCCGCGCTTTCGGGCGTGCGAAGTCGTTTGCGGCGGCGAGGGTTCGGAAAGCGCCGGAGATTTCATCTTCACTTTCATCATGCGCAACGCCTGTTCGGGCCGAGGTTGTTGGTGAAGGGAACGGCGAAGTCGGCGAGGAATCGCAGCACATCGTCTTTGAACCTGTGCAATCGGATGAGCAGATTGTGTCCGGGGCGATGTTTGGTCCGGCCGCGATTGGAGGGCTGCCGGGGCAGTCGGGGCAGCTTGCGATGATAGGAAAGCCCGAGCTTGAGGAGTTCCCAATAGCGGTTGTGGAAGGTCTGCGCCAAGGTTGGACAAAGGCCGGTTTCGCCCCGCTGGCGCGCTTCATCCACCGCCCGGTTGGCTTCAAGCAGGAGATCGCGCATCGGCGCGGCCCAAGGCTCCTTGTCGAACTCGATCAGCGCCTTCAGTTCGCGCAGGTGGTGAGCGTTGCAGAGCCCATGAGCGACGCCGTCAAGGCCGCGGTAGGACTTGAAGCCGTCGTGGACGATGACGCCGCCGGCGAGGTCTTTGGGCATCTCGCCCCGTTTGGCCGACACGCGATAGAGCGTGAGGCTCGGGTTGCGACCGTATGCAGCCATTGCGTCTTGCCGTCGACCCGGAAGCCGGTTTCGTCGAGGCAGCGCACCGGCGCGGCCCAAGCCAAAGCCGCGAGGCGAGCGAAGACCGGCTCGAACGCTCGGGACTTTCGCTCGACCCAGTCCGCCAAGGTGTCTGGGCAGAAGCGGACGGCGCCAAACAGATCAGCGAGCGTTTGGGCGACCCGGTCCCCGGGGATGAGTTGCTGGATGTTGAGATAGACCGCCGCCGCCCGCAAGCGCGCGCCATATTGCGCCGTCGCGCTCACCCCAGGCGGGAACGCCGCTCGCGTCTCGCCGCGACAACGGGCGCAGGCGTAGATCACGGCCTGATGCTCGGTCACCTCGATCAGCCGCTCGGGAAGGTCGAACACCTGGCGCGCCTCCAAGCCGGTCTGCATCGAAGCCGTGAGCGCTCTACGCCAGTGACGGCACGCTTGCGCCTCGTGCCGAACGATCCGGTCCGGATCGGCCACCCGGCGCAGCGTGTCGCCCTTGTGGCCCTTCTGCCCGCCGCTCGGCTTGCCGGTGGGCTCGCGAAGGCTTCCCGCAAGGCGTGGCTTCTTTCTCAGCCCGTCGCTCGACGGCGGCTTCGAGCTCGTCGAGCTGTCCTGATCCAGGCGCCGCCGAAGCTCGGCCACCTCGGCGCCGAGGGCGGCGTTCTCGACCCGCAGCGCTTCATTCTCGCGCCCCAGTTCCGCGACCTCGCTCCGAAGCGCCTCGATCAGCTCGCGAATCTCGGTCGGGAGAATCATCCCAACCTTGACTCACATTTTCTATCCGCTCGTCTCGCAAATCCGTCTCCCCCGACCCTTTTCATCGAGCTGTGGCAATTCGGTCTCATCCCCTCCTTGGGAGTTACTAAAAAAGAAAAAAGTAACTCCCAAGGAGGTGGGGGTCAGGCTGGGAGGGCGTTGATGAGGGAGGGAGCGTCGCGTGTGAGGGTCTGAAGGATGTTCCAGCCCCGTTTTCGCGCCGTGGCGATGACGGAGCGGAGCATGGCGAAGTCTT
>DATCEJ010000484.1:0-4679 GCA_036510135.1 Roseiarcus sp.
CGATAGGCTAAGGATTCTTCCCCAACTGGCTGTCCATGCCGCCAGCGAGCATTTCGATCGGCCGCCGCTCCTTCGTATCGGCAAGATAGAAGCAGACGATCTCGGCAGGCTCGCTCGTCGACGCGTTGTCGAACTTGAGAATCGTATGCCCGGCCGGCTCGAAGAAGCTGTCGCCGGTCTTGAGGAGTTGAACCGGCTTCCCCTCCAGCTGAAGGTTGAAGCTTCCCGCTGTCACCACACCCACGGTCGAGATCGGATGGCGATGCAATCCGGTCGGCTGTCCCGGCGCGAATTTGATCCGGGCGCCTTTGATGAGGCGCACAGTAGGGTTCGCGGCCGGCAGCTGCTCTTCCAGGAGAGGTTCGCGCTTGAGCGGCGGGAAGTGCGCGTCGGCCATAGCGGGCTTACTGCCGCGCCATCGCCATCTTCGCGACTGCGTGCTTTTGCTCCTCGCTGTCCTCGATCAGCTTGCCGGAAACGTCCACCGTCACCTGATGGATCGTGCCGGTGAATTCGAACGGCGGCCCGTAGAGTTGGCTCACCGGCGAGCCGGAATTGCGGCCGATGAAGACGCCGCTGCCGATGCCAAGCGCGAGCGGCACGGTGTAGGGCAGCGTCGTCTCGCCGACGAGCTTCTTGTTGATATAAAGCTGCGCCTTGCCTGCGGCGCCCTTGCCGGCCTTGAAGTCGGGCTCGCCCGTCTTCTCGAACTCATAGGCGAGCGAAACCTTGCCTTCGGGCACGTCCGCATTCGACACGACGTGGAATTCCTCCGCGCCGACGTAATTGTGGACGTAGTGCAGCTTCTTGTCCTTCACGAACAGCGTGTAGCCGCCGACGTTGCCGCCGTGGCAGATCACCACGCCCTCGGCGCCGCCCTTCGGGATCTCAACGTCCGCGGTGATGCTGTGCGGCTTGTTCAGGACCTTTGCCGCGACGTTCTCCGGGATCATCTGGGTGCCCGGATAGTACACGTAGGTCTTGCGGGCTTTGGTCAATTCAGGACGCTCGTCGGCGAACCGCATCGTGCCGCGACTGTCGAGCGGGAACACATTGTACTTGCCCGCCTCAATGTACCAGAGCGCGATCATCTCGATGAGCTTCGGCCGATTTGAGACCGCGAGGTCCGTCGTCTCCGTCGGATCCCTGGAAAGGTCGTAGAGCTCCCAGTTCTTGGCGTCGAGTTCGCGCAGCATGTCTTCGGTCAGCGCGACCGCGCCGAAGAAGGAGCCGCTTTCCTTGAACGACGTTCCGGGCAGCGGGCACACCGCGCGCCAGCCGTCATGATAGATCGACCGGTGCGCGAACATCTCGAAATATTGCGTCTTGTGCCGGCTTTCCGCCTTCGCGTCCTGGAAGACATGGGCGAAGCTGACCCCTTCGAGCGGCGATTGGGTGACGCCCCGAACATGCGTCGGCGCCTCGATACCGAACGCCTCGAGCACGGTTGGGACCATGTCGATGGCGTGAGCGAATTGCGGACAGACCTTGCCCGTGTTCTTGATGCCCTTGGGCCAGTGCATGATGAAGGGATCGGAGACGCCGCCGCGATAGGTCTCGCGCTTCCAGCGCTTGAACGGCGTATTGCCCGCGTGCGTCCATCCCCAGGCGTAATGATTGAAATATTTCGGACCGCCGAGCTCATCGATCGCCGCCAGATTCTGCTTCAAATCGTCCGGCACGTTGTTGAAGAACTTGTTCTCGTTCACAGACCCGTTCGGTCCGCCTTCGGAACTGGCGCCGTTGTCGGAGATGAACATGATCAGCGTATTGTCGAGTTCGCCCATCTTCTCGAGGAAATCGATCACCCGTCCGACATGGTGGTCCATGTGCTCGCAAAAGCCGGCGAACACCTCCATCATGCGCGCATAGAGTTTGCGCTCGTCCGCCGGCAGCTTCGCCCATTCCTGAACGTCAGGGTCGTGGCGCGAGAGTTTCGCGTCCCTGGGCATGACGCCAAGCTCTTTTTGTCTCGCGAAAACCTTCTCGCGATAGACGTCCCAGCCCTCGTCGAACTTGCCCTTGTATTTGTCCGCCCATTCTTTCGGAACGTGATGGGGCGCATGGTTCGCGCCCGGCGCGAAATAGAGAAAGAACGGCTTGTCGGGAGCGACCTGCTTCAGGTCGGCAATGAAGTCGATCGCCTTGTCGGCGAGATCGGCGGTGAGGTGATAGCCCTCCTCCGGGGTTTTCGGCGGCTCGACCTGATGATTGTCGTAGACGAGGTCGGGATAATATTGGTGGGTGTCGCCGCCGAGAAAGCCGTAATAGCGCTCGAAGCCGCGTCCTAACGGCCAGCGGTCATAAGGACCCGCCGCGCTGATCTGCTCGGATGGCGTCAGGTGCCACTTGCCGATCGCATAGGTCGCGTAGCCCTGCTGCAGAAGCATCTCGGACAGAAAGCCATTCTCAAACGGGATCGCGCCATTGCCGCCGGGATAGCCGGTCGAGCCCTCGGTGATGCAGGACATCGCGTTCGAGTGATGGTTTCGCCCGGTCAGGATGCATGAGCGCGAGGGCGAGCAGAGCGCGGTCGTATGCATGTTGTTGAACAGGAGCCCGTTCCTGGCGAGCTTGTCGATGTTCGGCGTGCTGATCGGCGAGCCGTAGCAGCCGAGCTGGCCGAATCCGGTGTCGTCGATGACGATGAAGAGGACGTTCGGCGCGCCCGCCTTGGCGCGAAGCGGCGACGGCCATGCAGGATCGGATTCGCCGATGGTGCGGCCCATGCGGCCCGGGAATGTCGTGCCGGGCTTGTATTCCTTGAGCGCCATTTTCCTGACCGCAGTGGTTAAGTTAACGTGCGTCCTAATCGACTTTTGCTTGGCGCGCCAGCATCCCGCGCCGCGAGCAGCATATCGAGCAGGAGAGCCGAATCCCGTTCGGGCAGTTCAGCCATAGATCGTTTCCACCTCGTTCAAAATCGCCCGCCGCCGGATGAAATTCCGGCTCTCCTCGACCGCCTGGCGCTCGACAAGGTCGACGGGGCGCCCAAGAAGTCCCTCCAGCGCGTCCTTCAAATCGGCAAAGGCCGTAAGATCGTTTCGAGTGACGGGCGCGAAAGTCACGAGGAAATCAGCGTCGCTGCGTTTGGGATCGAAACCGGCGCCGCGAGCAGCCGAACCGAAGACCTCGAGCCGCGTCACGCCAAAGCGGCGGCAGAGCGCCGCGAGAGCATCGCGCTTGCTGTCAATGTCCGACTGCATGGTTTTCTCCCGGTCTATTCGCAGCGCGAGTCCTGTCGAAGTCCCACAAAAGCGCCTTTTGCTCCCATCACCCCTTCATGAAGGGCGCATGCAGCGCAAGATCGGCGTGTCCAAGGCGGTCCTTCGCCGTCCAGGATTGATGCCAGTACGGATAGATGAGCGGCGGCCGGCTCACCTTGTCGAGGCGCGCGCGCTCGTCGTCCGTGAGCTTCACGTTGACGGAGGCCAGATTGTCGCGGAACTGCGCCTCGTTCCGTCCGCCGATGACCAGCGACGTCACCCCGGGCCGGCCAAGCAGCCAGGCGAGCGCGATCTGCGCCCCTGAGACGCGATGCGTCTCGGCGATCGCCACCAGTTCATCGACGATATTCCACAGCGCGTTCTCGTCGCGAACCGGCGGCTCCTTCCAGCCGGCGACCTGGCGGCTCCCTTCCGGCGCCGCCTTGTCGCGGCGATGCTTGCCCGACAGCAAGCCTCCCGCGATCGGGCTCCAAACCAGGATCGCGAGCTTCTGATCGAGCGCGATCGGAACGAGTTCATATTCGGCCTCGCGCGCCTGGAGCGTGTAGTGAATCTGCTCCGACACGAACGGGATGCGGCCGTCGCGGCGCGCCACCTCCATCGCCTTCATCATGTGCCAGCCGGACCAGTTCGAACAGCCGATGTAGCGCACCTTGCCCGAGCGCACGAGACTGTCGAGCGCCTCCATCGTCTCCTCGAGCGGCGTCAATCCGTCCCACTGATGCACCTGATAGAGGTCGATGACATCGGTGCGCAGACGCTTCAAACTCGCTTCGCATGCGCGGATGAGGTGCCAGCGTGAGAGTCCGCGATCGTTCGGCCCCTCCCCCATCGGATAGCGCGCCTTGGTCGCGATCAGCATGCCGGGCTTGCGCTTGGGCATCGCCTCGCCGATCAGTTCCTCCGAGCCGCCGCCGGAATAGACATTGGCGGTGTCGATGAGATTGACGCCGGAATCGGCGACGATGTCGATCAGCTTGCGCACCTCGTCGAGTTGGAGATTGCCGACCTTGGCGAAATTGCCTTTCCCGCCGAAGGTCATCGTGCCCATCGTCAGCACCGAGACCTTGAGGCCCGAGTCGCCCAGTTGCCGGTATTCCATCGCGCGCGCCCCGTGTCGTTCGACCCGTCGAACTTTCGCGCGAGGGCCTAACATGCGACCCTGAATGGGCCAAGGTTGCCAGGAACCCCGGTAACGCGCTTGTGAGCGCCGTCGTCTTAACGCCGCGAGCTCGTTACGGACAGTCGGTGACCGCGCACTTGCCGCATGCAAGCCTTTGTGCGCATTTGTCGACCGTTCGACCGTCGCCTCACTTCAGGAGCTTTCTTTGGCCCTCGCCTCGCTTCGCCGGTTCGCCTTCGCCGCGATCTTCTCCACCGCGGCGCTCGCCGCGAATGCTGCTCTTGCCGCTGGCGCGGCGCCCGAGCCCGATCGGACGATCGACATGGCGA
>DATCEJ010000485.1:0-4843 GCA_036510135.1 Roseiarcus sp.
GGAATAGGCGCGCTGGGTGTTGTCGGCTTGGGCGGAGCGGGCGTAGTCCTTGGCCGTCTCCGCGAGCGCCGCAAGGCGGCCGCTGAGGCGTGCGGCGGACGGGAGCAGGGCAGGGGGGTCGGCGCTTGGAGCCTGGGTCTCGAGCGCCACGCCCTGCGGCTCTCGGCCATCCCGAGCGCCTTCGTGAAGACCGCGCTTCGGGTCGGGCGGCGCGCCAGCGCCGGCCGAGACGGGGCCGCCCGCGGCGCCAACCCAGGCGGCCCGGGCGGAAGCGCTTGGCGTTGCGACCTGGTCCCGCCGGGCTTCCGGGGCCTTGGCGGAATGTGGCCCCCCGGGCTGCGCGGCCCGGCTGACCAAGGCGACGCCATCCAGTTTCGCCGAGGTCTCCGCTGCAGCCGCGTGGCCGAACTCAGGCGGGGCAGAGGAGGGGCCCACCGCTAGCTCGGGCTCCGACCCGGCGCGATCCGACGCCTCGGCGTCGTTCCTGGGATCAACGGAAGAGCGCCGCTCCGGGGCCGGTGGTTCAAGGGCTTGGGGTGTGCCCGATGGCAGGTCCTCGCCAAACCGGGCGTTGGGGGTAGGACCGCCGCTCAGCCGTCGCGCAGCGGTTTCCGACGCCTCGACTGAGTCGAACGGGGCCTCCGGAGCGGCCTCTTGGTGAGCCAGGAGGGTCGCACGGCCCGGTTTTGTGGCGTTTGGCATGAGGTTTGGGCGGGCTTTCGAATCGTGTCCGATAATGGAAGCTTATCGGACATCGCCACAACAAGACAAGCGGGGCGGATCATCTCACAAATGAGCTGACAAAGCGCCGCGGAAGACTCATCATCGCCGGGTGATTCGCCCCGATCTCACTCGAGCTTCCGACCCGCTCGCTGAACTCCGCGAGGCCGTCCCCGCGCTCGGCGTCAGGCAGGCCCGGGCCAAGACCAATTCGCTGAAAGCCCGAGAGATCCACACGTTTTCGCCGCCGGCGGCGGTTCCTACGTGGGCTCGGGCACACGGAAGGGCAGGGGAGAGCGATCCTCTGTTTGCCGCTGGGGCCAGCCTCGCTCTCCTTGACGCCTGCCTGCGCCGCGACCCGCCCAGCGCCGGCGCGCTCCGTTCGCGCCTGGCGCTTCAGAGCGCGGCCGCTGCCGCTAAGGTCCTCCGACTCCATGCAGACGAAGGCAGCTTGCGCGACCTGCGCTTCGCTATCGGGTACGCCGGTCCGGCCGCCCGGCTCCTTCACCTCTGGCGGGACCTCGCCGCCCGGCCGCCCAGCCTCGACGGCGGTCGTCTCACCACCGCCGCAGCCGCGATCGAGCTTCCATTGTCCGACGCGAGCTCGCTGGCCAAAACCGTGTCGGAGACCGCCAAGGCAGGGGATCCGGTCTCAGCCGCCGCCAAGGCGGCCGCCCTTACCTTTGCCGCTGTCCCGGACGCCCCAGCCGCCGAAGCCGAGATCCTGGCCCTATGGGCGTTCGACATGGTCCTCTCGCTCCGGCTGCGCTGGCCGCGACCCCTGCCGCTGATCGCCACGAAACTTTTGGATCCCAGTCTGAGATCAGAAGGGGGAGGGCGGCGAGCACGGCCCGGAGACCCCGACTGGCCACGAACCGCCGCTTCGGCGATCGCCTTGGCCGCCGCCGCCGCCCTCGACCTCGCCGCCGATCTTTCCCGCCGCGCCGACATCCTCATCGCCGTCGCCCCAAAACTCCGCGCCAAACCAGCCGCAAAAATTGTCGAATTGCTGCTCGCCCAAGATTGCGTCGCCCCGGCCGAAGCCGCCCGCCACGCGCCGATGACCGACCGCGCCGCCCGCCGACTGTTCGACCGCTTGGCGACCGTCGGCGCCGTGCGCGAGTTGTCGGGGCGACCCGCCTTCCGGCTCTACGGCCTATGACCGCCGCGGCGCGCCGCCGGCGCCGAGACGACGAGCTCCTCGACACCGAGCTTCTGGACCTGCCGCCGGCCGCGCGCTGGCGGGAATGGATGCTGCGCGTCGAAGCCGCCATCTTCGCGTCCGAAAAACCCGTGCTGCGCGAGGCCCTCGTCCGCGTCGTGGGCCAAGCCTGTCGGTTCGACGAGCTGATCGCCGACCTCATCCACGAACTCCGCGGCCGCCCTTACGACCTCGTTCAGGTCGCCGGCGGCTATGCGCTGCGCACGAAAACCCGCTTTGGCCCGGCGATCCGCGCCGTCCATCCCGGGGGGGCAGGCGACGCGGTTGGGGAGCTCACCAAGACCGAGACCTTCGCCCTGACGGCGATTGCTTATTTGCAGCCGGTCACGCGGGGGGAGATTTCCAAACTGGCGGGACGGGAGATCAGCCGCGACGTGATCGGCGCCCTCAAGCGCCACGGGCTCATCGACGGCGCCATCCGCGCTCCCCAGCCCGGGGCGCCGTTCGCCTATGTCACGACGAGAAAGTTCTTAGAGGCGTTCGGGTTCGCCACATTGCGTGACCTGCCAGACCTCGAGCGGCTGAAGGCCGAAGGCCTGCTGCCGAACGGGCAGGGGGGCGAGGACCTCGACGGCGCGCTCGGGCTCGGTGACGCAGAGGACGACGGCGGCGTGTTTCCGGGCTACGCGGATGAGCGGGAGACGATCTGAACGTCCGCCCGAATCTCGGCAGCGGGTCGACCTGATTTCCGCGTTTGCGGAAATCAACCGGAAAGTATTCCCGAAAGAGTTCACTGTCGGTGCTCGCACGGTCATGGCGAAAACAAGTGTCGAACGGATTACCTGTGCGGCGTAGATCAAATCCTTTGCTCGGCATTCCACCAAGCCTTGCGATTTTTCCAATATGGCGTTCCGAAGCTCGTAGCACGATCGTATCTGGCAGGGAGCAGTTGGTCCTTTTGGAGGAACACGCAAAAGCGACCTAAGTTTGCCAGAACTAGATTTGCAGCCGCTACATTGTTGCTACGCCCGGAGCGGACTAGGTATAGACGGCGCGACGAAACCTCGCCGTCCAAAGTTCGATCCGCTTGACTAAGCCATCGCGGTATCAGTTGGATTGCCAGCCTTGCGCCAACACGCCATTCTCTGTGTAGAAGGCGATCACGGGACATCCCCTTTCGCCAACACTTTTACTCCGGGCCCCCGCCGGACAGCCGGGCAAGGTATGACTGCGGCATGTCCGAAACAGCATTCAAGTTCCTTTTGCAAAGCGGCACGCAGCCGTTTCGTCCTTCGACGTGCTTTATCGTCGCCGACCCGAAAGTGATGGATCGCAAGATCTGGACGCTCGAACTGGAACGCCCAAAAGACGCCGAGTGGGTTTTCCAGATTGATGACATGAAGGATTGGATGCTTCACGGCACCGAACCCGTGCGGAAGATGTATTACGACAGAAGCAACCCGCTCACGCCGTTCCGGGAATTGGAACGCGACGAGGTTTTCCGCGAATATTTGCGGAAGATTTTTGACAAGCTGCCCGCCGATTATCGGCAACGCCGCAAATATGCGCTTATGCCGTCCATCGACGACGAAAAGACGCGTACTCGTTATAAGGATGCGGTCGAAGCGGCTCTGCCGGACGTCACGATCATCCCAGAGCCTGAGATGGTGGCGGAGTATTTCCGGCTTCTGAGACGTACGCTGAAACTGGAGAGTGGCGCGAATAACGTCATCCTGGTGATCGACGTGGGCGCATCCACTGCGAACATGAGCGTGATCGTCAGTCGACGGGATCAAACAATCGTCGATGTTGATACGACAGGCGCTCAACGAGACCAGCGCATCCGTGCGCTCCGGGGCGACAGCGTTGGTCACGGCGGGCGCTGGGTCGACAAGCAACTTGCGCAGAGGCTGGGTGTCTCGGGGCCGAGCACCGATGAGGACCGCGAGGCCCAGGACCGATTTCTCAGAGCGATCGAGAGCGCGAAGATAAGCGCGAGTAAAACCAAGAGAGACACGCCAGTCGAGTTTTCTGCGGATCAAACATCTATGGTCGTCACCCAGGAGATGCTGCAGTCCGTATCCAAGACCCTAGCCGCGTCGCTTGGACCGCTGTTCCAGAAGCTATGCGCGCGATTGTACGAGAACTATACGAAGACCGAGGACGCGCGAAGGAAAAGCGAAGCCCGTTTGAGCGAACGGACAGTGAGCGGTCCGGTCGATGCGCACCGTCTCATCGACATCGTCCTTCTTGCCGGGGGAACAAGTTTGCTCCCCGGGTTTGACGAAGCAATGCTTTCCACATTCTTCCCCAGCGGTCGCAGGCCGACGGTCCTGCACGTCGGGACCTCGTTCGCGATCGCCGCCGCTGCCGGCGGTCTCGCTCACAGGCTTCATAACTATGCGCCTCCTCGGCTCCGAGAATCGGACGAGCACGGCACCGCCGTCGTCAAACCGGCTTTGGAATCGACCCTCCCGTATCCGTTGCTCATCGGCATTAAGCAAACACCCAAGGCCGAGGAGTCGATTACTGTCTTGGATCCCAACGATCCGTTCGTCGATGACGGTGGAGTGAGACCTATCGAAGGCCTTCCCTTGTTGGCCGCAGGATCGCGTCCAAAGATGCGTTTAGTGCCCGGCGTAGCAGCGGGCGTGGAGGCTCGGATAGGGCGCAAGTTCAAGGCAATGGAGGTCCGACAGTCTCCAGGTAAGATGTCCGTCGAATGGGACCCCATTCGGCAGCGGGCGACCGTCCATTCCGATCAGGTGCAGGATACAGAGTCCACTCTCTGGATCGACGCGAACCGATACCGCAAGCGTGAAGAAGCGGCACTGAATCCGTTTGATGGTAGTCCCAAGCCAGGGTCGCTGGCAGTCGACGAAGTGGAGGATGTTGTCCTCGACATTGGCATGTCCAAAATCGTCGCCTTGACAACGGGTCGCGGCTGGGTCTCGGCCGAGG
>DATCEJ010000486.1:0-2601 GCA_036510135.1 Roseiarcus sp.
TGAGGACTTCAATCCGCTCACCGATATGCGCGCTACCGCGGCCTACCGTAAGACGGTCGCCGCCAACCTCCTTGAGAAGGCGCTGATGGAGATCTCCGGTGGAAGCGCGCCGAGCCGTATCGGAGAACTCGATGCCGTCGAGTGACTTTGCCGATTTCGCTCTGACGACCGCGGTCGTTCATAAGCCGTTGCCGCATGATTCCGCGCGCCTGCACGTCCAGGGCGCGGCCACTTACATCGACGACATTGGCGAGCCCGCGGGCACGCTGCATATTGCGATCGGCATGGCCAATAAGGCCTCTGGCAGATTGAAGAGCCTGGGCCTGGAGGCGGTCCGTGGCGCCCCTGGCGTCATCATTGTTCTGACTGCGGCGGATATTCCCGGCAAGAACGACATTGCGCCGGTGTTCGCCGATGAGCCCCTCTTCGTCGAACAAGATGTGATATTCCACGGCCAGGCTTTGTTCGCAGTCGTCGCGCGTACGCGTGACCAGGCGCGCCGGGCGGCGCCGCTCGCGAAGATTGACATCGATGCCGGAGCGCCGGCGGTCACGATCGCGGATGCGCTGGTCAGCGGGGCGCGAGTTCAAGACGACTATTCGTTCGGTCGCGGTGACGCGGCGACCGCGATCGACAAAGCCGCGCACCGGCTGGATGGCCAGTTTTCTATCGGCGGCCAGGAGCATTTCTATCTCGAGGGCCAAGCGTCGTTCGCCTTTCCCGGCGAAGGCGACGACATGACCGTGCACGCTTCTACGCAGGACCCGACTGAGACCCAGCACATTGTGGCCCGTATCCTTGGAATACCCGATGCTTTCGTCACGGTGGAGACGCGTCGGATGGGCGGCGGCTTTGGCGGCAAGGAAAGCCAGGCCTGCGCCTGGGCGGCGATCGCCGCGCTTGCCGCGCGACGGACGGGAAAGCCGTGCAAGATCCGCCTCGATCGCGACGACGACTTCGCGTTGACCGGCAAGCGCCACGATTTCCGCGCCGATTGGCGAGTGGGATATGACGATAGGGGCGTGGTCGGAGGTTACGAGGTGGCGCTCAACGCGCGCTGCGGCTGTTCCGCGGATCTTTCGCCTGGCGTCTGCGACCGCGCGATGTTTCACGCAGGCAATGGCTACTGGCTCCCTGATGTTTCGATTTTAACCCGACGCCTGAAGACCAACACCGTATCCAACACCGCCTTTCGCGGCTTCGGCGGCCCACAGGGCATGATCGCCATCGAGCGCGTGATGGATGCGGTCGCGCGGGATCGGGGTCTTGATCCGCTCGACGTGCGCAAGTCCAACCTTTTGCGCGCAGGGTTCGATCGCACCCCCTACGATCAGACGGTCGAAGACTTCCAGACGCAACGGGAGATCATTGAGGAGCTTGAGGCCTCGAGCGCCTATCGCGCCCGGCGCGAGCGCATCACCGCTTTCAATGCACAGAGTCCGATCATCAAGCGGGGCATTGCACTGACGCCGGTGATGTTTGGGATCTCGTTCACATTGATCCCGCTCAATCAGGCCACCGCGCTGGTGCACGTCTATTCCGACGGCTCGATTCATCTCAACCACGGCGGCACCGAGATGGGGCAGGGCCTGTTTACCAAGGTCGCTCAAATCGTGGCGGAGGAGTTCGGCGTGCCGCTGCATTTCATCCGCATAACTGCGACCAACACTGCAAAGGTTCCCAATGCCTCGCCGACGGCCGCTTCATCGGGGACCGATCTCAACGGCATGGCCGCGCAAATCGCCGCCGGCGCGATTCGTGAGAGGATGACGGCCTTTGCCGCCCAGGCTTGGAACGTCGCGCCGGAGGCGGTTGAGTTCCGCGACGGACGGGCGTTCGCCGGCAACGCTTCCATGAGTTTCGGCGAACTGGCCAAAGCGTGCCGACTAGCGCGCGTGCAGCTGTCGCATTCCGGCTACTACAAAACGCCGGAAATCCATTGGGATCGTCTCAGGGCGAAGGGGCGTCCATTCCTATACTTCGCCTACGGGGCAGCCTGCTCGGAGGTCGCAATCGACAGGCTGACCGGCGAGATGCGGGTTCTGCGGGCTGATGTGCTGCATGATGTGGGCGCATCGATCAATCCGGCGATCGACATGGGGCAGGTCGAAGGCGCTTTCATTCAGGGCATGGGCTGGCTGACGACCGAGGAACTCGTATACGCCGACGATGGAAGGCTGCTGACCCACGCGCCCGCGACCTACAAGATCCCGGTCGCCTCCGATACGCCCCCAATCTTCAATACCCGGCTCTACACGCGACCCAATCCGACCCCAAGCATCTACCGCTCGAAGGCGGTCGGCGAGCCGCCTTTAATGCACGGGATTTCGGTCTATTCCGCGATTCTCGATGCGGTTCACGCCACGAACCCGAGAGGTCAGCCAAAGCTCGAAGCGCCATGTACGCCGGAATCGATCCTCAACGCGATCGCATCGCTGAACGGGGCGGGGTGAGAGGCCGCGATGAAAGCGTTCCGCCGTCTCGTCGAAGCGATTGAAGCTGAAGGTTCGGCGGCGCTGGTGACGCTTGCGCGGGTCGAGGGTTCGAGCCCGCGCGAAGCGGGCACGCGCATGGTGGTGCGGCCTTCAGGCGGGTTTCATG
>DATCEJ010000487.1:0-19158 GCA_036510135.1 Roseiarcus sp.
CTAAAGGGTCTGGGCAGTTGGCGAGCGTCGATGCCTCGCCCTTCGTATCCCCACCCGGCCACAGGCTGGCGGAAGTGATGGTGAGTGTAGGCATCTTTGGATGGCATCAGAACAAATCCGGAATGCCAACGAAACTACGGAGCGCTTTCAAATCGACTAGGTAGCGCGCGCCTCTCTAGATCTGCGATAGCCGGCATAGCCGAGCCCTGCGAACCCGAGCGGCAGCAACGCCCACGTCGAGGGTTCCGGCACCGCGAAGGGGATGAAGTCGAGGCCATGGGGCGCCGTCAACCCGGTCAGCAGTGGCGTCTCGACGACCCCGGTCAGCGGGTTGACCGTGGCGACCTCGCCGAAGGTCCCGAGCGAAATAATCGGTGTGTTGGGATCGAGTCCAGTGAGCCTGACTTCGTAGACTTTGTTTGTCGGAGTATCGGAGACAAACAAAGTCCCCTGGGTCACGCCGGGGAAAAGCACGTCGTCCATCCCCTCGCTCGGTCTCCCGCTGGCGTCGGTCACAGGGACATTGGTCACCGTCTGACTCGTGGTCCCCGGATTCGAGATCAGGGTGAACGTCCCGACGGGGTTGGCCGTCGTGGGTCCATCGCCCTCGGACGTCAGCACCAGTTCGCCGCCAGGCGTGCTCTTGAGGCTATCGATGTCCGGCGTAGTGATTCCGGTCTGCGAAGCCGTAAGGATCGTCGTTGTGGTCAGCGTTCCGGTCGGGCTGTTGCCGTTGTTGAGGATCTGAAGCACAGGATCGGTCGGGCTCGATGGATTGGTGTAGCTGAGGTAGACCTTGCCTCCGAGGAACGCGACGTCGTCATAGCCGCGGCCGCTGCCGCCGTTCGGGCCGTAGGCGTAAGGCGGCGCCGCATAGGACAATGGGCCCGACACCGTATGGGCTGTCGGGTTGATGATCGACAGCGTGGCATTGCCGTCGTTGTTCTGCAGGGCCCACACTTTTCCGGTGACCGGGTTAAACTTCAGGCCATCCACCAGGCCGGAGATCTGATAGGTATGTTGAACTGCGCCGCCGGGGCTATATTGCACGATTGTGCTGCTTCCCGCGGCGCCGGTCGAGTCGGCCCCGTTGCCGTATTCGATCCAGACTGAGCCGTCGCCGACCGTGACGGAATCGGGTCCGGTGCCGCCAACCGGGCCGCCCGTTGCGAAGACCGACGAACTGGCCACAGACCCGGCCTGAGCGGACGCGCCGAGCGCGGCGAAGGCAATGCTGCCGATTAGCACCTTTCTGGCAAGCGTCATGGTCTCTCTCATTGTCTCGATAGCACCCGCAGGATCTTACGTGGCGTGTCGGAGGCTACGCCCGTTTCATGACGGGGTGTTGACCATTGAACGCCTGTTCGTCCGGCACGGCGCCTTGTCGGGGATTGAGTTTCTGCATCGCAGGTCCGCGGGGCATTGCGCGCCGCGCATCTACGATAGCGCCCGGGTACGTTACCGCCCGGACTCGGCCAAACGCTCGGCGGGGCCGGTTACGTCTGGACGTATATGGACCCTGCCGATTGCAATAGGTTTTAGCGAGCTACGGTTCAACGTCACAACTGCTGACTTACGCCTGCGTCAGGAGCGCGACATCCCGGCAAAGGCCGCAGGCTGGTTTGCGCAGGAGAGCAAGGAGAGGCCGCCAGTGTACGAAAGGGATACAGACCTGGTGCGGACTCATGAACCGGTGAACCCGTTCGATGGAGTTGTTCCCGCTCTGCGCCTGTCGGGCCGTCAACGCGCGCGTCCGAATGTTTCGGCATCGGGCTTCATGCCTGCGGAGCCGACCAGCTTCGGCTCGGGCGCCCGCCGACGCCGATCTGACGCGTCATATCCGCACGATAGCCGGCGAAGCGCGCCGATCACGACTCGACGGCGACAGGCCATCGTCCCTCCAGCGATCTCATCCGCCGCAACTTCATGCCGAACGGCCGAAAGAGTTTTGGTTGCTGACGTCAACCTGGCTCGCGATTGTGCTTACGGAAGTTGAGCGGCTAGCAACAGTGTCACGAGCTTGCTCATTGCAGGAACGGGAACATCAGGCAGCTTTCTTAATGGAGTTATGGCTGACTTCCCCTGCGCATCGACCAAACGAACGTCCCACTGGCCAGCTTCAATGAGTCGAGAAGCGCCCGTGCGGTTCTGCATCTCCGTCGTGGTCGCAGCACTTCTCCTCACCGGCTGCAACGCCTCAGGCATCCCTCTGGACAGTCGGGCCGCTGCGCGAATGATCCAAGCTGCAATCCTTACAATCCCTCCAGCTACGCGCTGAACAACACCGGGAATGCCGGTGGCGGCGGTGGCCGTTGAAGCGGAGGCCCAGCCCCCACCGGGGGGATTGCCCTGGCCGCGGTCGATCCAATGGCTGACAACTTTTTGCGGGTGGAATTTTTCCAGGATGACCTCAGGAGCGCTACGGCAGGGGAGTTTACTGAGCAGCACTGCCGCACCCGAGGGAAAGCCAGGAGGGAACCCTCCCGGAGCAAGGCTACAACCAAGTTTGGTGCCGGTGGGTTCCATCGTCCACTGAGCCATGCACTCTCTCTTTGTTCTCATACCCTTCCAACCATCATGCCCCGCGACGGCCCCATACCCTTTGCCTGGAGCCGGGAAGTCGGGGCTAGCTTTAGCCAATGCCCGGTGCTATGCTACCCGACGGTTGCGGGGCCTTACAATATAACCTTCTATTAGATCTGTTATAATCTGTAAGATAATCACAGGGCTCCGCTGATATTTCCATACCCACTCGCGAGGAGTGCGAGCGTCTTCACCGCCAGAAATAACGATGGAAGCGAGCGACGTGTGCTCGCCATCGTGACTACGCTGGAACTCGATCCCAAGAGCAAGAACTACAAAGAGCTGTTCGTCGAAAAGCTATCGAGGGCTGCCAGGGATTATCTAGCTGACTCAGACGAGGCGACCGCGTTCGTTCTCATGAACAGACCAAGGGATTGGTGGACCCACCCGTCCTCAGGCCGAGGAGCGCAACACCGCCCGGGAGACGTTGACGGCCATTCCGGTTCGTCCTGAATTTGCAGCATGGTATAGGTCAGAGAAGCGCCTCGCGATGAACGTTGTCGAGCCACAAGCGAGTTGGAACTCGACCGACACGCGCGTCACGATTGTAGAAGTCGATATCGCGCTCGCTCTCGCGCTGGCGCACAATCTCAAGACCGAAGGCTATTTCGTTGAGAGCGTCGATCGCGGCGACGAAGGTCTAAGAAAGCTCGCCACCGCGCCTCCCGATCTCGTCATTCTTGATTGGATGCTGCCGGGCGTATCAGGCCCCGAAATTTGTACCCGATTGCGTGCGGATGAAGCGACACGAATGCTGCCAGTTATCATGCTCTCGGCGCGAGGGGAGGAATTCCTACGCCTGCGCGCCTTTTCGGCCGGGGCGGATGACTTCGTTGTCAAGCCCTTCTCGATGCGCGAGCTGATAGCGCGTGTGCGTGCTTTATTGCGACGCCGCCGGTTTGCTATCGCGGATCACCTGCTTACCCGAGGCGATCTTCAACTCGACCACTGGACCCGGAGGGTGCGCCGCGGCTCGCGCTACATCCATTTGACGCCAACGGAATTCGGGCTGCTCACATGTTTAGCCGAGCGACCCGGCACGGTCTTTTCTCGGCAGCAGCTTTTGGAGCGCGTTTGGGGGCCGTCCATCGACGTCACTGATCGAACGATCGATGTCCACATAAGACGTCTTCGCAGATCCTTGTCGACTGGCCGCGAACGTGATCCGATCCTCAGCGTGCGGGGCGAAGGCTATTCCTTCAATGAGACTTTCGGCAAACCCTAGTACTAGCCGGTGCGTCCATGCACACCCTACACCGCCACCGTCGGGGCCTTCTCCATAGCCATCGCCATGGCCTTCACGGTGACGTCTCCATAGCTGTCCCCCGCAGTCAGCTCCCCACAGGACCAAGCCAGCCGCAACGTGTCCGTCCTCAATGTGACGCTTCTTCGCAACTCAAAGACTGGCGGCGCGTCCACACCCGACACGACCGTCGCGCACACAAATACTTCTCCGCAATCTGCATCGCCGCAGCCGTCATCTTCTGGATGTAATCATGAGTCTCTACCCTAAACGTCATGTTCGCGGGCTGAGCCGGTGGCCCGCCCTTTCGTGCAGGTAAAACGAGGGTTGCTCGGGCAGGCCGAGCCGAGCCTCATGCACGGAGGGCGGACCATGGAAAAGTATAGCGAAGTTTTTGTTGCTTTCGACGTCGCCAAGAAGAAGCACGCCGTGGCGATCGCGGAAGGGGGCCGAACCGGGGAGGTTCGGTTTCTCGGCGACGTCGAGAACAGCCCACTGCCGATCGAGCGGACCATCAAGAGATTGGCGAACCGATACGGCCGGCTGCATGTCTGCTTTGAAGCTGGGCCGACGGGATAAGGGCTTTGTCGCCAAATCCAGGCGCTTGGTCACAATTGCATGGTGGTCGCGCCTGCCCTGATCCCGAAACGGGCGGGCGAGCGCATCAAGACGAACCGGCGGGACGCTGTCACGTTGGCGCGGTTGCATCGGGCCGGCGAGCTGACAGGCGTATGGACGCCAGACGAGGCGCATGAGGCGGTGCGCGATCTTGTGCGGGGGCGCGAGGCGGCTGCTGATGACTGCGCCGCAAGCGCCAGCAGCTGCTTTCCTTCCTGCTGCGTCACAGCCGGATTTACAGCGGAGGCGGCCATTCGGCGCTGGCTGGCCGATCAGAAGTTCGAGCATGTCGCCCAGCAAATCGTCTTTCAGGAAGGCATTGACGCAATCGAACATGCGCTCCAACGCCTGCGCCGTCTCGAGAAGCAACTCGCTCTCATCGTGCCGGATTGGTCCATGGCGCCGGTCGTGGAAGCCTATCAGGCGATGCGCGGTGCGTCGTTTCTCGTCGCCGTGACCTTCGCCGCGGAGATCGGCGACGTGCGCCGGTTCGATACGCCACGGCAACTGATGTCTTTCCTCGGCCTTGTCCCAGCGGAGAGTTCGACCGGCGATACGATCCGGCGGAAGGGCCTCACATTAGCGGGCAACCGGCGAGCGCGGCGGGCGCTGGTCGAGGCGGCCTGGACCTACCGCTACTCCGCGAGAGTGACGAGACCTTGAGAGCGCGGCTCGAGGGGTTGCCGAAACCCGTGCGCGACATCGCCTGGAAGGCGCAGGTTCGACTATGCGCCCTTTATCGCCGTCTCAGCGCCACAGGCAAGAAGCTTCCGATCGTCGTGGCTGCGATCGCGCGCGAGATGGCTGCGTTCCTATGGGCTATCGGGCGGGAGGTCGCGCCAGCGTAAGGAGGAACGGTCTTTTCTTGCCGCTGCCCAGAGCCGGGAGCGGAGCACGAAAGGTGGGGAACTCCCGTCGCTAGTTATGTGGCCGGGCTTGTGCCCGGGGACTGTCCTCTAGACCGAGGAAAGCCCCGAGACGAAGACACGGCGGTAACCAACCCGCGGATAAGAGTTTGATCAACCGTCGTCTCTCGCTCCGCTCTCAGCTCTGCGCAGCTATCGCCCTTCTTCGCCGACGGCGGTCTCGCCGAACGGGCGCTCGACCGCGCCTCCCCTCTTGACCGCGAACATAAGAGCTAGCTAATTGGCCCTCTAGGCGGAGAGCTGGTCGCACAGGGCGGAATCCCGGTTGACGGGAGCCTCGAGATCTAAAAGATGGGATCGTCCACGCGGTCGAGGACAACTGGAGCCTTGGCCGATTAGGCGACCAATCGTTCGACGAGCGTGCCGGCCCGCTGGGCGCGATGTTTGACTTCGGGCATCCGACCGCGCACGCGATAAAGGTCGACGCCAAGACCGGCGAGGTCAACCCATAATCTTGCAGACGGAAACCTCGGCGCGTGAAAAGACCGCCCGGATGGACGTCCGCGCGGCCCCATTTCGTGCCTCAACCGAGAGCCGGCCGGGCCGCGCTGCTCGCTTTGCGGCGATAGGCGCCCGCGCCCGCAAGGCCAGCGAAGCCAAGCCCCATCATCACCCAAGTTGACGGCTCGGGAATGGCCGAGGGAATCGCGCCGGCCTTGAACAGATCGGCGAGCGAGGTCGCGCCACCCGAGGCCCCGAGATAGCCGGCCACGCCGCCGTCGGCGACCCCGAAGATGTTCTGCAGCGTCACCAGATCGGAATTGTGCGTGTACACAATGTTGTTGGTGTAGGCGTCCCCCTTGGCGAGCTTCGAGATCACGATCTCCATACTGGTGTAGCCCGCGGTGGACGTCGATCCGCTGGGCTGCTCCGTCTCGTCGTTCCAGATGACGATCTCGCCGTTGTTCTGGAACGCCTGGGAAGCCTCGATTTCGGGGATGATCTTCGAGAGGAAATTGTCGCCGAGCGCGATCTGCTCGGCGTCTGTTCCAGCTTGGTAAGTGACGCCGTCGTAGGTGAAGTTCGTGTTCAACGCCGTGTGCATGTCGTTGTACTGATCCGGCGTGATCCAGTTGTATTTCGTGACGGTGTTGTTGGCCAGGTCGGTCGAAAGTTGCTGCAGGGGCGCGTAGTACGGAGTCTCGGGATTGCTTGGCGAGGTATTCGGCGCCGTGGCTGTTCCCCCATTTGTGGCGGTGAAGAAGAGCTGACCGTCGTGCTTCGCCGCGAAGTTATATTGGTCCGAGCCGTTGTACGGGTTGGTATAGGCGGTTGAAGTGCCCGAGAACGAACTTGTCGGCACGCTCCACTGGTTGGTCGGCGCGACGGTGCTGGTGAGACTGTTGGCGGCGGGATGGTTGACCGTGCCGCCGGTGGGGACAAGGTTGATGTCTTCCTGATAGGACTTCCAACCAGCGGTTCCGTATTTCGTCTGGAGGAGAGCGCTCAGATTGGGCGCGTTGACGATGTTGTTCGGGCTGTTCGCATAGGGATCGGCGTCGTTGAGCGTCCCACTGACGCCAGATTCCTGCCAGACATAGTTAGGCTCCGATGGGTGCAAACCGACCGACACGTTTTGATAATTGCTGGCGTAAGAGGTCAAAGCGGCATTTGGGTTGCCGGGTGTGACCAAGCTGTTGATGAAAGGCGCGGCGGAATTGCCGAAGATCTGAGCGGGGATTCCGGACACACCCGATGGCTGGGTCCAGTTGTGGTTTTCCATCGGGATGTAGAACACATCGCCGATCTGTTGAGCCTGCGCCGAGCTGGCGACAAGAAGAGCGAAAAGCGAAACGCCGATTGTTTTTGACATAAGTTCCTCCTTTTGCGCGCGGTGTCCCGTTCCGCACGCTCCGCAAGAGAAATGGACCGTCCGAAACTAGCGAGGTCGAATGACGCTCCGTCGGCAAAGCGATGACAAATCGTTGACACTCAGATGACAGCCCAATGAACGCACAGACGTTCGATCCGCCATGGCGTTCCCGGAACGGCTGCTGTTGACAGCGCGGCGAGCGCGCCGAATATGTCGCGCGAAAGCGCCTTTCACCCGAGGACATGGACAGAATTGCAGGGAGACTGCTGGCGCTATCCGCGCTTGGACGTCCACCAAACCTCCGCGCAGGCGATCGGCAGGTGTATGTCCCGCAGGTCAACGGGACCGATAAAATAGCTGGGGTGTCATGCGGTCTTGAGCAGCGGTGGTGTCGGCTCGAACAGCCACGCGATCCTCGATCGATGGGCTTGTTTCGGCGGCTTGTACGCGAGGCGCTCCCGAAGATCGCCGTTGAGGACGGCGGCCCGAACCTGAAGCAGAAGATGGGCGTCCCGCTTTGACCATTGCATCTGCTGCTTTTTGACCATCCGTCGTGCGACCGGGGAATTCACGCCGGACTCGGCCAACGCCGTCGCGATGCGCCGGCCTGATCGATAGCGGGCTCCGTAGTTGATAATCGCGCTGTTGTTTGAACGGACATAGGTCTGCAAGGGTTGCGCCAGATGCAGCAGGCGTGTCGCTGAAAGATTACCTCTCTCTCGCAGCTTCGCGAAATCGCTCGTCATCGTCTCGAGCTGATCGAGCGCCCGATCGGTCTGTCCATGCCAGAGCTTCCACTTCAACGATCGGACGTTGGCGTCGACATGAGCCATTTCGCTGTTCCCAGCGTCATGCCAGCGCACGAAATGATCGGCGACCTGCTGCAGCGGCTGGATCTTCATGGCGATGTGAAACCAGTCGATGATATGCGTCGTCGGCTGCGGCAGCGCCTTCGGCAGCCTTTTCATGATCTCGGCGCCATCGGAAAGAACCGTCACCTCGCCGCGGCCTGCGTAGCCCTCGGTCTGCAGAGCCTGCAGCGTTCGGGACTGAAGCTCGCGCTTCGATGTGTCGGCGGTCGTGAAATAGCGGCCTGGGCGCGAGCCGCGCCCGCCACGACCGCATCGTGCGACAACGATCTCGAAGTTCCTGCCGGCTTCCGCCCGGCTTGCACGAACATGCGCGGTATCAATGCTCACGACGAATTCGCGTTCTGGGTCATTCGGCAGATTCAACTCCATCTGGCGGCGCTCAGTGGTCGAAGGCGGCTCGAACCAGGCGCGTTCACGAGCCCTCTCGTCGAGGCGCTCTCCCAGCTTTAGCGTGCGGTGGCGCAGGGTCACAAAGGACTCGGTTGGTTTGATCGGCAGGAACTCGGCCATCACCTCCGCCGCTTTGCGATAGGGCAAGAGGCTGCCGAGTCGCGCCGAACGCTCCATCAATTCCGGCGTCGCCTGATCCGGGCAGATATCGCGCAGCACTGTCCAGGCGGCGCAAAAATGAGGCAGGTAGCGCTGGCAGTTCATGATCCGCGGATTTCTGACCTCAACGCAGCCGAACACCGTCCGGATCTTGCGCTTGCTGTAATCCTTGATCCGTCGGAAGCCCTCACAATCCGTGCAGAAGCGGCTCGTTAAAACGTAGGCCTCGCATTGCTGGTTGACGACCACCTGCTGGAGATGAGCCATGATGGCGTTGCCATCCTCGACCGAGAAACCGATCTCGCCCGCCGACAGGCGCTCCATATGCTTGTCGATCGTCAATTCCGAACGATGGGCCGACCCGACTTCGTCCGTGCCCTCCAGCACTATTTTCCACCGCATCGACGCTCTCCATAACGAGAGCGCCTCATGCTGCAAAACTCCTTAACAACCCGTCCCCACCCCAGCTAGTTTAACGGCCCCAATTAAATGGATATTCTCAAATATCATGGACAAGCCTAAATTATTGATTTCATTGCACCCGATTTCTCAGCGCAAATGGCGCCTGACAGCGGCGTAACACCCCAGCTAATTTATCGGTCCCTGCGGGCGAGCCGAGAAATCCGCGCGACAAGCCGAAGGTCGAGCATGCCCTGATCGTCGAGCGATGGATGCTCGGCAGTTAGGGCTCGGGGATCTTCCATAGCCTCGCCGGCGTCGACGCCGCGCTCGGCGAACTCATGACGCAGCTCAATAAGGGCAGGCCTGTGTAGGCTCGGAGACACCCGACGCCAATTGCTAGATCAATCGAGTTGAGCAATCCTGAGACTGCGCCAACTAAATTTCCACCACTTCCGCAACGGGATCGCTGCCGTTGGGCATCTCGAAGTCACTCATCTCCGTCCCGGCGAGCCCGGCGTCGCCTATTCCCGCTACATTGACGGCCGACGGACGGCCCTAAACGCTGGTCAGCGGAAAGCACGATAGCTATCCAAGCGATTGCGACAAGATAACCGCCCAAAACGTCGCTCGGGTAGTGCAAGCCAAGATAGATGCGCGACGCTCCAATGGCCAGCACGAGCAAAACTGCCGGGATCCAGATGGCTGTTTTCACCACACCGGATTGCACGGAACGCGCCAATGCAATCGCGAGGGCGCCGTAGAAGCAGAGCGAGAATAGCGCGTGCCCGCTGGGGAAGCTATAGGTCAGCGGCTCAGGTCCAAAGAAGGGCGGCGGCCGCTCGCGCCGAAACGAGAATTTCAGTCCATTCTCCAGCGCCACCGCGCCCACCATCGTCACCGTCAACATCACCGCCCCGTCGCGACGCCCCGCGTGCATCAGAACCGCGACGGCGAGGACGCCAAACAGCGCGATGACACCGAGTGTTCCGAGCCAGGTCACCTTCTCGGCAACGAGGGTCAAGAACGGCGATGCGAGGCTATGCACTTCTCCGCGGACGGCCGCGTCGAATCCAGCAACGCGGTTTGTCTCCACACTCAAGGCAAGCGCGCAGAACAGCACGGCCGCGATAGCGGCAAGCACCAAAGGGCGCGCACGTCCCCTCATCGCGAGGCCATAAGCGACCATCCAACCTCCGTGCGCCTGTACCGTTCGGTGCTCGAGGTCATGAACCGCTCCCCATCCGGCTGGTAAACCATGCGATCAATCCCAACTTCGGGCCGGGCGATGTGCACGATATTGAAAGCATTCACCTCGCTTCGCCGCCGCGTCGAAGTCGCTGTCCCCGCGCGGATCAGCAGAGCGGCCCGACCGGGCAGCGGGTAACGCTTCGTCGTCTCGCCGACGCCGCTCATATGCAGGTGGCCGGAGAGGATCAAGTCAACGTCCGCAAGCACGAATCCGGCCATTGCCATATCCGCGCGACCAACCACTTTGTGGGCGGCCCGGCCCCCGGCGTCCGGGTCGGGTGCGTCGAACGTATGGTGCGTTACGACGATCCGTGTGACATCCTTCCCGCATTGCGCGAAACGCCTCATCGCGGTCTCAATCTGAAGGCGGTTGATGCGGCCATCCTTGAACGTCAGAGCACGAGCCGTATTGACGCCGAGCACCGCGATCTCCGCGTCCTCATAGAATGGCGCGAGATCGCTTGTGATGAAACGCCGATACCGGCCCAGCGGCGCGAGCCAGCGCAGCAAGACGTTGTAGAGTGGAACGTCGTGGTTGCCGGGGACGACCAGCAGCGGCGCCGGCAGCGTCGAGAGGAAGTGTGCCCCCGTTTTGAATTCCGCGATGCGGGCGCGTTGTGTGATATCGCCCGAAACCGCCACAAGGTCGGGCGCCGCTGCCGCCACTGCGCTCCGCAACGCGAGCAGAACCGCCGGGTCGGCACGGCCAAAATGCAAGTCTGAGAGATGAACGACGGTGCGCGCCAAGTCCGCTCGTACCCTTCAGTCAGCGTCAGGGACAACGACCCGAAGCGCTCCGGTCAGGCTGCGGTAGCGAAGCGGGCTCCGCATCACAGTGACCTCGCCATCGGTCGCGACATGCACTTGGTCTCGATGCATGCGCACTTCGGTCTGATCGGTCTCGAACGCCGCAAAGTCAACATCGCGGACGAACCCCAGCAGCGCCTTCAGCGCCAGCGCCATCAGCGTGAAGCGACCGGCGGAGGGCGCCGCACAGACCCACAACCTGCCGCCGTCCAGGATCGTTCGCGTGCCGATCTCCAGGCCCGATACCGCGTAGCGGTTATTGCCGACGAACACGAAGGGCGTGTCGTACGACTGACGACTGCTGCAATTCCCGGTTAGCTCGACGTGCAGCGTGCGGGAGCGTTCGAACACGTGCGCCGCGGCCCGCGCGAAGGCGACCCACTTGCTGTGGCCCTGCCGCTGCTCGCGCTCGCGCTCCTGCACGATGCGCGGATAGAAGCCGAGGCTCGAATTGTTGAGGAAGATGCGTCCGTTTACTTCGCCGACATCCACCTGAGCGACTTTGCCGGTGAAAAGTGTTTGCACCGCCTTCTCGAGTTCGAGCGGGATGCCCAGGTCTTTAGCGAAGTGATTGAGGGTCCCCATCGGCAGAACACCAAGGGGGGTATCCGTACCGACGAGCGCCGCCGCGACCGCCGCGATCGTTCCGTCGCCTCCTCCGCCTACGACCAGGCCGCCAAAAGCCCGCGCCTGGTTAGCGAGCGATCCGAGATCGGCCCCTGAAGAAATCAGAAGGCGCGCTTTCCACCCGCGCTTGGCCGCAACCTGGGTAATTAGCGCCTGCGCCTCTGCCGCGCTGTTGGATCCGGCCTTGTCGTTGAGGATGCAGGCCAGAACCTTTTCCACACGGCCCTCCACTGTTTCGTTGAGTGTTTATAATCCTGCTAGGTTAGCTGGTCCCGACCAGTTCGAATGGGCTGCGCCGGATGTGGTTTCCTCAGACAAATGTCGTGCCGAAGCTTCCGGGCGTGAGAGGCGCCGGACGGCGCTGTGCGGACCGTGGCGGAATCGCTCGTGTCCGCTCTCTTGAGAGTCTCGATCACACCCTGTGCGACCGCCGTCGTAACGTAGAAGAAAGGCTGTGCCCCGCACTCGACCAATCCCGTGACCTGTGTTGAGCCATCTTCACGCAGCCCCCGAATCATGCCTCCTGCGCCTCGTCCTGTTCCCGCACGCGACCGCCCCGCTGAGCTTCGGCCCGCTGCGGAATGAGGAGAATGAGCGCGACGATGACCGCGGCCAGAATGCCCGAGGCCAGATAACGGCTGATCGCCAGCCCGCCGTGACTGAGCGGCTTGTCGAGGAGATCGCCGACCGTCGCGCCGAGCGGCCGCGTCAGGATGAACGCCGCCCAGAACAGGAATGTGCGCGAGATCGTTGTGTAATAATAGGCGCCGGCCAAGATCGCGAGCCCCGCGGCGAAGACAAGCGCGCCGCCCTCATAGCCGAGACCATTGGTGTCCGCCATCCAGTCGCCGAGCGCCGTGCCGAGCGTCTGCGAGAACAGGATCGTCACCCAGTAGAAGACCTCGACTCGCGGCGTGGCGACCGTATTGACGGAGATCGAGCCCTCGACCCAGCGCCAGATTGCGAGCGAAGCGATCAGCCCCGCGAGCAAAATCGACGATCCTCCGAGATAGCCAATGCCGAGCGAACGATCGACGTAATCCGCCATTGTCGTCCCGAGCGTCGTCGTCGCGACGATCGTGATCCAAAAGATGAAAGGATGGAATTTCTTAGCGGTGATCTGGGCGATGACGGCGACCGCGAAAATGCCGAGGAAGATGAAGGTGCCGGTCAAGTAGCCCAAATTCAGGGACATTGTGACGGCGTCGCCGCCCGTCTCGCCAAGGGTCGTCGCGAGAATCTTGATGACCCAGAACCCGAGCGTGACCTCCGGAACCTTGCTCAATGCGCCAGCCAGATCCTGATTCATGCCGCCATCCCCACTTTTACTGAAAGCACGCTGCTATCCTTATGGTTCCAAATACAATGAATCGGCCCCCTTCGATGAGAGGGCCGATTTCGGTCTGCGGTCGAGGGACCGCTTCGCTAGTCGGGATTCTTGCCTTCGGTGGCGTTCTACAGAACGCGCCCCGTTCGCGCGTCAACGCCGACCTCCTGGGTGGCTCCGCCGCTCTTGACGTCGAATGAATATCGAAGGCCGGTGCCTCCGTTCTCGCGCTCCAGCTCCTCGTCGGTGATCGTTCCGGGGTGCGCTTTCAGAGCGATGGCGCGCGCCTCGGTGATGCTGACCTTTGCCTCCTTGGCAAGCTCCTGGCCCGTATAGGCGAAGGCCGGCGTGAGGCTCAGCAGAACGCCCGTGGCGCAGATGGGCGCCCATAGGCGGTATCGGGGCTTCATAGTGTGCCAAAAGTTCATCATATTTCTCCATACGCTTTGCAGGCGAACCGGGAGGGCCCGCGACTGCTTTTCATGAGAACGACCGTAGGGCGCCTGAATGAGGAGAGAATGAGCTAGACCCGGTCGCCGTCGCGCGGCGCGCCGAGCGGCAGTTCGACCCGGGCCAGCACGCCGCTCCGCCCATCGGGGCGATTTTCGACCGTCAGGACGAGGCCGTTGCGCTCGGCGATGCGCAGGGCGATCGCAAGGCCGAGGCCGCTCCCTTCGGTTCCCGGCGCTCCCCGATAGAACCGATCGAAAACGCGCGTTTCCGCCCCCGGCGGAAGTCCACACCCCGTATCCAGCGCTTCGACGACCGCCCGCGAGCCCCGGACCTTGAGGCTGACATCGACCGTGCCGCCTGCGGGCGTATAGCGAACCGCGTTTTCGATCAGGTTCGAGAACAGCACGCGCAGGTCCTCGCGATTGCCGGAAAGCGACACCTCGGTGCGCGCGTCCACTCCTAGGTCGACGCCTTTGCGGTCGGCGATCGCGACATGATCGCCGACACAGTCGAGAAGGAGCTGCGCGGCGTCGATCGTCTCCGGCGCGAACGGCGCCGGTTCGTCGAGCCGCGCCAGGCGCAGGAGTTGCGCGACCAGCGCGCTGGCGCGCCGCATCCCTTGCGCTCGGCGAGCGATTCCGGTGTCGCTGAAGAGAGCCCCTCGACCTCAATCTGCATCGCCGCGAGCGGCGTTCGCAATTCATGGGCGGCGTCGGCGAGGAATCGTTTTTGCGTATCGAGGGCGCCCCGCAGCCGTTCGATCAATCCATTCATGCTGTTGGACAGCTCGGAAGAGTCCGTTGCCCTAGAGGGCATTGAACCGACCAAACGGCGCGGTCCTGGAACGGGATAACCACGATTCGCACGAGCAAGAGCGGAAGACGAGCAGTGGTGGACCGCGCGTCGCGGTAGGACGAACCCGGACGGTCATCGCCAAAAAGGAGGCCGCCCTGAGGCGGCCTTGAGTCTAGGGAGGAAACGCCCAAGGAGGGCATATACGGGGCGTGAACCCGCACCGCAACGAGATAATGCTGCGATGCAACAAATGCAAGCAGGTTTCTGCCGTTATTGTTCGCTACCGCCGTCCGTGCTCGGCCGTCCGGTATCGCTTTGGCAGCTGCTTGCGTTGGTCTACGAAAAGAGCGGCCTTGCCCACGGTCGCTTCCGCATATTTCGTATTTCGACGGCCATGCCAGCAACGGGCCAACCTGGGTCGAGGATCTGTCCGTCAAAGCTTGGGCTTGGAATCCTGACGCCAAGCCTTCCCGGCGCAGATCAAAATGATCGGAGGGGGTCACCCATTGATCCGCCGCAGCTTCAGCCCGAGAGCGCGACCTCCTCACCACAGACGGCCGCCGGGGCCGACACTCGGCGGGCTGTTATGCTCAGACGCTGGCGACGCCCGCGACCTTCTGTCGACGGCGAGAGGCGGCAAAGCCAAGCCCGGCGAAACCGAGGATCATCATCGCCCAGGTCGAGGGTTCCGGCGCGGCGGCGAAGGCGACTCCGCCATAACGCAGTCCAGCCACGGGTCCGTCAAACACCGAGAACGCCTCACTCGTTGGCAGCGCCGTGTCGCCCAGGACGTCGGTGATCTTGACGATCTCATTGGGATCGGCGCCATTGTCTCCCGACCCGCTGGTGATCCCGGTCGTGGCCCATAACGTGACTGTCCCGTTTGCATTGACCGTGCCGGTCAGATTGCGCAGGCCGATCGTGGTTTCGCCGTAATCCCAGCCGGGCACACTATAGGTATCGCCGATGAGACCCGCCTGCAGGGTGTAGTCGAGCGACCACGTCCCGTTCGACAGCGTCCATTTTTCGAGTCCGGCGTTCGTGCTGACGTCGGTCGCGTTCCCGGTGCCCTCGTCGGCGACATAGAGCGTCGTCGGGTTGGCGAAGAACAAGCCGAACGGAGTGAAGTTCGCCCCGGTCTCTTTGGCGGAGTCGGTCGGAAAGCCGGGCAGGATCGAGATGGTCGCGCTGTCCGCGGTCGCCGACGTCGGCAGCTGGCCACCAGGCTTGCTGACGGTATAGACGGTGTCGATTCCGTTGCCGCCGCTGCCCTTGGTGAAGTAGAGATTGCCGTCGTAATAGGTCACGCCGCGGTAGTTGTTCGTCTTTCCCGCTTTGTCCTTCGAATAGGTCTGGTACCCGGGATATGTGTTGAAAGTCGGATCGATCATCGTCGAGTTCGGCGTCGAGCCGGGCGTCACGACCTCGAGGCCGGTGGTCTTCGTCAGCTGCGGCTTGGTCGTCGTGCCACTGTTGGAATTGCCGACCGTATAATAGAGGCCGTTCGGCGCCATTACGGCGGCCCGGCTGTTGTCGCCGCCATAGGCGAGAGTCGGGGTAACTGAGAAGCTGCCGTTCGCGGTGACCGCGACGACGGACCGGTTGAACGCATAATCAGTATAGGTGGACTTGTAGAATTGCGAGGCGACGTTGGTTGGATCTACGTAGGACGTGCTGTTTGCGTTCGACACGTCAAGCATACCAGCGGCGGTCGGCGGATAGCCCGCGCCGCCTGGCGCATAGCCCATGAAGGTTGCGACCGGACCGTTAGCCGTCCGCGCGATGCTGAGCCCGAGTTCCGACTTCGAGCTGAAGCTGGTAACAATCTGGTTCGTGGGCAGGGTTTCGCTGGCGAGAAGCTTGGCGCTGGTCGCGCTGAGGTCCTTAAGCGTGAGCGGCGAGGTGACGCCGAACTGTCCGTCGACATTTGAGTTGTTCCAGACCGTGTTAAGATCGCCGTTCGAAACCGCCGTGCCGCCAGGGATCACGGTAGAGCCCGCGACAAGTCCGGCGACCTGGCCAACGTCCTCATAGGTAGTCGTCGTTACGAGCAGCGAGTCGCCGTTGATCAAGTCGCCGGCCTGCGCGGCGTTCGCCGCGGCGGCAAGAGCAAGCGCGCTGCAAGTTACGGTCAACGCGAAACGGCAAGAGTTGTAAATGCCCATGGACGCGGTTTCCTCGAGTTCCGAATTGAAAACCTCGCGACGCTAATGGCCACGCATGACGCCGCCGTGACGATGCGATGTATCGTGGTGCGCGCGAGGCCTGAAGTTGGCGGGCCGTCCGGTTCTGGTGGAACCGGTTTGGCCCGATGTGCGGATAGCCCGACCCCAGTGATGGGCGCTACCGCAGGCCTCCATGGCGACGACGCAGCGCGCCTGCTCGGCAAGAAAGCCGAGGACTTCTCGCGCGTGAGCTTCTTTCGAAAGGCTACGCTTCCATCCGCTTGAGCGCCGTTCGCCTGAAAGGACCGCTTTGCAAGGTCGAGACCGATGATGGTAGCAGTTTCCATGGATGCTCTCTCCGTTCCGTTGGATGCGACAAACAGCTTTTGTCGCCAGCCTCTTCGAGATTGCCGCGTAGCGGGAAGCGGGATCGGCGTGTATTTCCGTTTTCGCGTCGTCATCAACCGTCCTTGCAACACATCCTTCAGGAAGCCATCGACGCGATCCAGCACGCGCTCCAACGCCTGCGTCGGCTCGAGAAGCAACTCGCTCCCATCGTGCCGGAATGGTCGATGGCGCCGGTCGTGGAAGCCTACCAGGCGATGCGTGGCACCTCGTTTCTCGTCGCTGTGACTTTTGCCGCCGAGATCGGCCATGTGCGCCGGTTCGATACGCCAAGACAGCTCATGGCTTTCCTCGGTCTTGTCCCAGCGGAGAGTTCGACCGGCGATACGATCCGACGGAAGGGCCTCACCTTAGCGGGCAACTGACGGGCGCGGCGGGCGCTCATCGAGGCCGCCCGGACCGCAGTGTGGACAATTCGCCAACTTCTGCGCGACCTTTTCGAGAAACTCGGCCCGCCGGCCGAAGGCGACCGGCTGAGCCAGCGAAAGCAGGACGTCCTTCTCTTCGTCGGAAAAGTGAATCGGCATGTTCGTCTCCGAGCGGGTCGCGCCAGGTCGAAAACAGGATAACAGCGTCGCGGCCTTGACCGAAAGCCCGACCGGCGGTGATGTGCGGCCCTCTGCATCGCCCCCAAGCAAGAACGCCGATGAACCGTTAGCTCGCCGCCTTGCATGACGCCACCGACACGGCGCTAACCTGGCCCCCGGCGGTGCTCGCTGAGGTCGCCCGCTGGCTCTCGCCGACGGCGCCGCAGCCCGGCAACGGACCGCGGCGTTTGCGCGCGGTGAGCTGGTCCGGGAGTTCCAGGGTTTCGCCCGCCACGGAAAATCGCATTGGCGGCCGCGACGTCCCGCTTGGCGCGCGGCAGAAAATCGACGGTTTTCCCTCTTCGTGGACCGCGCGATATATAAGGTCCAGCATCCTTTAGCGGTTCCACGCTTTTCGGCACATAGCGTTGGATGCAAAGCGTGCGTGATTGAGTGTGCGCCAGAGGAGAGCCCGCGTTCGGCCATAATCTCGACGGGCCTCGAAAACTCAGTGGTGCAGCAGATATCCGCGCACGCGTAGAACGATGATCCCGGTCGAAATAACGGCCTTTGAAAAGTTCGCTTAAAACGCCGATCAGATTCATCGCAGAGTTGCTGGGCCGTCAAATATGCCTTGCTTCCGATCTTTGCACCGCAGCCCCGCCCCAATGGTTGAAGGTCGGATTTGGGTCGATTGGCCGTCGGTCGAATGACGACGCCTTCGGGGCGAGCCACAGGTTAAGTGTGACGGACTCCTAAGACACAGGCTTCCGACGAAATACTGCTTTGAGGAAAATGCGGTGGAGAAGCGGCGCCTTCACGGCTTTCCGCCTTCCGCTTGCTACATCTTCAGCCCCATTCCGTCGCAAGTCTGAGACGAAAACGTCGCATGCCTGAGATGATGCGCCGCTAACCTCCGCGACACGTGCGAAAACATTTGGGAAGGAGCTCGCCATGCGGGTCCCGTCGATCGTTTCATCCGCGGCCATAGCGGCTGCATTGCTTCAAACGGTCTCAGCACAAGCCGATCCGGTCGCGGCGCCCGGTTACAGCATCAGCCTGTTCGCGGCGGGGCCAGCCGGGACCAGCAAAGCCGACTCGGTCGAGGTGGTCGGCAACGACGTCTACGTCGGTTACGGAAACGGCGGCAATCCGGATGGAAGTGGCGGCGCGGTCAGCTCCATCGTGGAATTCAGCCGGAGCGGCCAAATGCTCGCCTCCACAACGGTGACCGGACACAACGACGGCCTCCGCTATGACGCGGCGACCAATCAACTCTGGGCGCTTCAGAACGAGGACGCGAACACCAACCTGGTCCTGCTCACGCCGGGCACGCTTGCCAAGTCGGCGGCAATCTCGATCACGTCGGTGAACGGCGGCGGATATGACGACATGCTGTTCCAAGGCGGCAAGACCTTTATCAGCGCCTCAAACCCGGCCAACAATCCAAACATGCAGCCGGCGATTGTTCAGGCGACACTCAGCGGCGGCTCGGTTACGACCTCGCCTGCCCTTATGGGCAATGCGATCGCTACGCTTTACAACAACAATTCGAGCGTGACGCTGAATCTCCAGGATCCGGACAGCATTTCCCAGACTATGGATGGGCGCGCGGTCTTGACGAGCCAGGGCAACGGGGAACTCGTGTTTGTGAGCAACCTCGGCGCGACCAATCAATCGGTCAGCGTGCTGCAGCTCCAAAACGCCATGGTGGACGATACGGCGTTTGGCGGGACGGCGATGACCCTGCTGGTCGCCGACAAAACGACCAACGACATCTACCGCATCACCGGACCCT